>SDZE01000280.1 GCA_004173095.1 Bradyrhizobiaceae bacterium | reverse complement strand
ACCAATGGCCGGCTGCTGATCAACGTGGTGACTGGTGGCGATCCCGTCGAGAACAAAGGCGACGGCATTTTCCTGCCGCACGACGAGCGCTATGCGGTGACGCGCGAGTTCCTGAATGTCTATTCCGATCTCCTCGCCGGCAAGACCGTCAATGTCGAAGGCAAGCACATCCGCATCGAAGACGGCCGGCTGATCTTTCCGCCGGTGCAGTCGCCGCGTCCGCCGCTGTATTTCGGCGGTTCGTCGGATGCCGGCATCGATGTCGCCGTTGATACCGTGGACAAATACCTCACCTGGGGCGAGCCGCCCGCGCTCGTCGCCGAGAAGGTCGCACGTGTGAAGGCTGCCGCTGACAAGCGCGGTCGCAAGCTTTCCTTTGGTATTCGCCTGCACGTGCTCGTGCGCGAAACCAACGAAGCTGCTTGGGCAGCCGCTGACGATCTGATCAAATATGTCACCGACGACGTCATCGCCAACGCCCAGAAGACGCTGGCGCGGCAGGATTCGGTCGGGCAGCAGCGCATGATGCAGTTGCATGGCGGGCGCCGCGACAAGCTCGAGATCAGTCCAAATCTGTGGGCCGGCGTCGGTCTGGTGCGCGGCGGTGCCGGCACTGCATTGGTTGGTGACGCGGCGACGGTCGCTGCGCGCATCAAGGAATATCAGGACGTCGGCGTCGATACGTTCATCATGTCCGGCTACCCGCATCTGGAAGAAGCCTATCGGTTTGCCGAACTGGTTTTCCCGTTACTGTCGTTGCAGCACGACGACGTCGCCCAACCGGGCCGCGTCCGCACCGGTCCGATCGGCGAGATTGTCGCCAATGAGCATCGTGCGCAAAGCGCATCTCCGACCCTGCAGGCATCCGCATCATGAGCATTGTTGAAAGTCTTCCCCGGGCCCGCAGCTTTCGTTTGCCGCGCAGCGAAAACTACGCGCAATGGATCGTACCCCTCGCGATCCTGATTGTCTGGCAGGCGGCCAGCGTCACCGGCCTGGTGCCGTCGCGAGTGATGCCGGCGCCCACGGATGTGGCCGCGGCCGGCTGGAAATTACTGCTCTCAGGCGAATTGGCGCAGAACATCTGGGTGTCATTCTGGCGCGCCGCGGTCGGCTTCTTGATTGGCGGCAGCATCGGCTTCGCGTTCGGTCTCGCCAATGGTCTGTCGCGGCTGTCGAGCACGCTCACCGACACCACGCTGCAGATGGTCCGCAACGTTCCGCATCTGGCGCTGATTCCGCTGGTCATCCTGTGGTTCGGGATCGACGAGTCGGCGAAGCTGTTTCTCGTCGCGCTCGGCGTGTTCTTTCCGATCTACATCAACACGCTGCACGGCATCCGCACCGTCGATCCGCAATTGATCGAAATGGGCCGTATCTACGGCATGTCGAACAGCGAGTTGTTCCGACGCGTGATCTTCCCGGGCGCTCTTCCGTCGATCTTCGTGGGTGTGCGGTTTGCGCTCGGCATCATGTGGCTCACTTTGATTGTCGCCGAAACCATCGCTGCGTCGTCGGGGCTCGGATACATGGCCATGCAGGCGCGTGAATTCATGCAGATCGATGTCGTGGTGCTCAGCATCCTCATCTATGCGCTGCTCGGCAAGGTCGCTGACAGTGCCTCCCGCCTGCTCGAACGGCTGACGCTGTCGTGGCATCCGGCCTTCCAGAAGCATTGAACGACTTCGAAAGCGAGCAATTCGTCATGACCATTCAGCAGTCCTTGCGTCTCGACCATAGCGAAGCCCGACGCGTCCAAGCACCGGCCGGAGTCGAGCAGGCTCTTGCCGAGAAAGCGCGCCGTTCACAGACCAGCCGCGGCGCTGCGCTGACCATTCGTGGCTTGCGCAAGGCGTTCGGCGACAACGAGGTGCTGCGTGGCATCGACCTGCATATCCCCGCTGGCCAATTCGTCGCCATCGTGGGCCAGAGCGGATGCGGCAAGAGCACCTTGCTGCGCCTGATCGCCGGCCTCGAAAAGCCGACCGCCGGCACCATCAGTTTCAGTGAGGACACCCGCGCCGAAGACATCCGCGTGATGTTCCAGGAGCCGCGCCTGCTGCCCTGGGCCAGCGTATTGTCGAATGTCGAAGTCGGCCTCGGGCGTGATCGCCAACGCGCAGACGTCAAGGCGCGTGCGGAATACGCCCTCGGGGAGGTCGGGCTCGCCGACAAGCGCGATCAGTGGCCCTCGGTGCTGTCCGGCGGCCAGAAGCAGCGCGTCGCATTGGCGCGCGCGCTCGTCAGCCGCCCGCGCGTGCTGGCGCTCGATGAGCCGCTCGGCGCGCTCGATGCCTTGACGCGGATCTCGATGCAGGTGCTGCTGAACCGAGTCTGGGACGATCAGGGCTTCACGCCGATCCTCGTCACCCACGACGTGTCGGAAGCCGTGGCGTTGGCAGATCGCGTGCTCGTCATTGAAGATGGCCGTATCGCGCACGATATCATCGTCGATATCGCACGCCCGCGGCAGCGCGGTGCGGCCGATCAGGCGGCGCTGGAAGGCGATATCCTGCGCCACCTGCTCGGCAACGACGTCTGATGACTCAAGCTTCCGATCTGATCTGCCAAACTGACTTGCCGAATGACTTGCGAGGCCGCCATGAACTCACTCGTGCGCAATCTGACCTTCGATCGTGACGCTCCACCGGAGGTTTTCCGGGGCGCCATGCGTGCGCTGGCGGGCGGCGTCAGCGTGATCACCGTGGGGCGCGGCAAGGATATCACCGGCATGACCGTGACCTCCGTGTCGTCGCTGTCGGTTGATCCGCCCACGCTGATGGTCAGCGTCAATCGGCAATCGTCATCCTGGCCGCTGCTGCAGCGCTATGGCGGTTTCGGCGTCAACATTCTCTCTGCCGATCAGATTGACATCGCGGAGCGCTTCTCCGGCAAGGGCGGATTGAAGGGCGCCGATCGGTTTTCCGGCGCGCAATGGGTGACGCGTGCGACCGGCGCGCCGTTGCTGTCGGGCGCGCTTGCTGCGATCGATTGCGAGGTCGAGGAGACGATCGAACGTCACTCGCACGTCATCGTCATCGGCCGCGTCCGCGATGTCGTGACGGCGCGTCCGCACACAGCATTGACCTATTGGGACGGGCAGTATGTGGCGATCGATCGCGACGAAGATATCATCAAGCTGGCCGAGGTCAGTCTTCCATCGTCGCGCGCGCTGCGCGAGATCTGAGCTGCTATTTGGTCAACAGCGCGAAGGCGCCATTCCAGTCCGCCGGCGGCGGGCTGTCGCGATAGGCGTGGATGCGCCGCTCATATAGGCCATAAATGGCATCGAGCCGATGCCCCATATCCGAACGGCGACCGCGCTCGATCGCGAACAGGGCGCCATCCCAGTCGCGATTGCGATAGCAAGCGAGCATCTCGATGATGAGATTGCGCAACTGCTGGAACTGCTCGGACCGGGCCATATCCTCGCGGCCGGCGATTGCATAGATCACCTCCGGTTCGGTCTTGCCCTTCACCATGATGAAGTCGAGTTCGAGGATGGCAAACGAGTCCTTGGCAGCCAGCGCGGTCTTCGAGCCGACGATGATCGGAAAGCCGTATTCCTTGGATTGCGCTTCCAGCCGCGAGGCGAGATTGACGCTGTCCCCGAGCACCGAATAGTCGAAGCGCAAGTCCGAGCCCATATTGCCGACGACACAGATCCCGGTATTCAGGCCAATGCCGACTTTGAGCGGTATATAGGCGTGGCCGCCATGTGCAGCCTCGTCCGCGCGCTGCTTGTTCAGCGTCTCGATCCTGTCCAGCATATCCAGCGCAGCATGACAGGCATTGATCTGGTGCTCACCGTCGTCGAGCGGCGCATTCCAGAACGCCATGATGGCGTCGCCCATATACTTGTCGATGGTGCCTTTGCGATCGAGGATCGCATTGGTGAGCGGCGTCAGGAACCTGTTCATCAGGGTGGTGAGGCCATGCGGATCGTGTTTGTAGGACTCCGAGATGGTGGTGAAGCCACGGACATCGGAGAACATGATGGTCATCTCGCGCTCTTCGCCGCCGAGCTTGAGCTTATCCGGCGACTGCGCCAGTTGAGCTACCAGGGCTGGAGAGAGATACTGGCTGAAAGCCGAGCGGATGCGGCGACGCTGGGCCTGCTCGCGCACGAAATTGCTGAAGATCAGCGTGAGATAGATCAGCGTCGTCGAGAGCAGTGGATAGGTGAAATCGATCAGCAGCCGCTGCATCGAATAAAAGTACCAGGAAGCGCCGATCAGCAACACTGCGAAAATCGAACCCAGGATCACCAGCGTGATCGGCCCGAACATCGGTGCCAGCCAGATCACGATGACGCCGAGGATCAGCGCGATCAGCATCTCGGCACCGATCGCATAATTCGGCTGCGTCAGGGTGGCATTGGTGAGCGCGCCTTCCAGCACCTGGGCGTGGATCTCGACTCCGGGCATCGCTGCATCGAGCGGTGTCGTCTTGACGTCGAGCAGGCCGACGGCGGACGTGCCGATCAGCACGAGTTTGCGCGCGATCGCCTGTGGGGGCGCGCTGCCATCGAGGATGTCGGCCGCCGAAACATAGATCGAGGGATCGTGCCTGGCGAAATGAACCCAGAGTTGCCCGTTGCGATCGGTCGGAATCTCGAGCCCGCGGAAGCCGACGCTCTTGATGCCGGCGCGGTCGGACTTCACCAGGATCGTATCAGTGCCAGATGCCACGCGCAGCATTTCGAAGCTGAGCGATGGCATGGTGAGGCCCTGGGTCTGCATCAGCATCGGAACCCGGCGAACGATGCCATCACGCTCGTTCCGGATCGAGAATATCCCGCGGCCCGCCGCCGCCTGTTCCACAAGTTCGACATTCCGCAGCAGGCCCGGAAAATTCAACATAAACGGATGCGGATCACCGCCGAGCGTCGCCAGGCCGGTGACCGGCATCGCCTTGTCGATTTCGCGCACCACGTAAGGCAGACCGGATTCGCCGAGCACGACGCGCGATCGCCGGATGGCGTCGGCAAATACCTGGTCGTTGCTGGGCAGTGCCTTGAGCCTCGCCCGCGTCTCGTCGTCGAGGCCAGCGAAACTGTTGGCGGCGATGGCTGGATTCAGCCGGTCGGGCTCGGGAAAGACGACGTCGAAGGCGATGACGATGGCGCCCGCCTTGCGCAGCTTGTCGACGAGATCAGCCAGCAGCGTGCGGGGCCATGGAAACTGGCCGTAGTTCTGGATGCTCTTTTCGTCGATATCGACGATCGTCACCGGCGTCGCGGTCTTCACCCGCGGCTTGATCACCTGATAGGTGTCGAAGCTGCGCAGCCGCAACTCCTGCAGCGCCGGGGCGTCGGCGATGCGCAGCGCGGCCAGTGCGATCAGCAGCATGACGCAGAATGCGCGCGCTTTGCCGAACCGCCGCGCCAACCGCTTCAGTCGCCGCGCGAGCTTCATGGCCTGGGTTTCATTTGTCGCGGAACGCGCGCATGAACTGATCACTCAGCGGCTTGGCGAGATAGGAGAGCATGGTGCGCTCGCCGGTCTGAACGAAGGCTTCGACCGGCATGCCGGGGATCAGCCGGGCAGCGCCGAGCCGTGCCACTTCCGACGGCGGCAGCGAAATGCGGATCGTGTAGTAAGCCTGCCCGGTGCGCTGGTCGGTCGTGGTGTCGGCGGAGACCCGGCTGACCTCGCCATTCAACTCCGGCGTGGTGCGCTGGTTGAACGCGGTCAGGCGCAGCACCGTCTGCTGGCCGATCAGCAGCTTGTCGATATCCTGGGGATTGACGCGGGCTTCCACCGAAAGGCTGTCGGTCTGCGGCACGATCAACATCAGCGTATCGCCCGCGGTCACGACGCCGCCCACGGTGTGCACATTGGACTGCAGCACGACGCCGTCCTGAGGCGCGCGGATATCGATGCGGCGGAGCTGGTCTTCGGCGGTGACCTTGCGTTCGACGAATTCGCCGATCTTGTCGTTGGTCTCGCGCAGATCCTTGGAGACCTCGCTGACGAGATCCTTGTCGATCTGGAAAATCTGTAATTCGATCTCGGTGATCTTGCCCTTGGCCTGCGCCCGGGCGGCGATGAATTGCGCCCGTTCACCGGCGAGGCGCGCGGCGTCGCGTTCCAGCACGGTGAGGCGCGAGATCTGTACCAGTTGCTGATTGAACAGACCGCGGACGCCGACCAGTTCTTTCTCGACCAGTGCGATTTCGCGGGTCTTCGCTTGCTCCTGGGCGCTAAGGCCGGCAATCTCCTCGTTCAGCTGCGCGATCCGCTCGCGCAATTGCTGCTTCTG
>SDZE01000219.1 GCA_004173095.1 Bradyrhizobiaceae bacterium | reverse complement strand
TACCCGGGTTTCCCGCACGGCATGTGCACCACCCATCCGCAGACGATCAATGCCGACATGCTGGCGTTCATCCAGGGGCGCATATAGCGCACTGCTGACGAGGCAACACGCGAGAAGGCAGATCGGCAATGCAGCGAACTGGTCTCCTTCGAGCGGCTGCCATCTTGGCGCTGCTAACCGAGTTGCGCTTCCTCGAGCAGCCAATCTCGAAATGCCATCACCCTGTCATCGGCTTCTGCCGAAGGTGGATAGACCACATAATGGGACAGCGGCAGCTTGTAACGAAGGCTGGAGAGTTGCACCAGCCGACCGCTATTCAGGTCAGGCGCCGCAACCGAAGCTCTGACGAGAGCGATGCCTTGCCCCGCGCATGCCGCATCCATCAGCAGATTGGCATCGATGAATGACGTCCCGAGAATGCGGCGATTAACCTTCAAACCCGCGGCACGAAACCAGAGCGACCACGGGATATTCCGATCGAGCAACAGCGGCTGGCCAGGAAGATCGGCCGGTTTTTTCGGCAACTTTCCGCCATTGAACATCGGACTGCAGACCGGAAACACGTCTTCATCGAAGAGTTTCATGGACCGCGCGCCTTTCCAGTGTCCGTTGCCGAGGCGTATTGCGAGGTCGATACCATCAGTTCTGAAATTGGCGAGTGCACGGTTGCCCGTCACATTGACGGAGATCCGTGGGTAGATCGCATTGAAGCGCGGCAACCTCGGGACAAGCCAGCGCGACGCCATCACCGGCAGCAGGCTGACATTGATCTCGCTGTCCATCGTTGCCGATGCAAGTCCGCGCATCGACGTCGCGAGTTGCGACAGGGCCAGGCTCACAGTCGCGTGCAGCCTGACGCCGCTCGGCGTCAATGCCATCCGGTTTCCCCGGCGCTGGAACAGTTGCACATTGAGATGGGTTTCGAGCTGCGCGATGCGCTGGCTGACCGCGCCATGAGTGACGCCAAGTTCGGCGGCCGCGCGTGAGTAGCTACCGACCCTTCCGGCAACCTCAAAAACGCGCAACGTTTCAAGCGGCGGAAGCCGGAACATCCATGGCTGTTAGAATTTCTAACAGCCGCTGTCAAATAATCTCATTCGCTTCATACTCCCGGATCAGGTAGTGGTCGCATGAATGTTGCATCATAACAGTCGTCTGTCGGCTGCGATGATATTGCGCGCTTTCAGTCTGGCATGATGGAAAGACGGAAATTATGGGATCCCGGATCTTCAAGTTCGGAGTGTTCCAGTTGCGGCCGGCCACCCGCCTTCTGGAAGAGGCGGGTCGAAGGGTTGTCGTGGGCGATCGCGCCTTCGACATCCTGTGCGTCCTGGTCCAGAACAACAACGACGTCGTCACGGTCGCCGATCTCAAACAGGCGGTCTGGAAGAATGTTCACGTCGAAGATGGCGTCATCCGGGTTCACATCTCCGCGCTGCGCAAGATCCTCGGCAATGAATTTATTAAGAACATCGCCGGGCGCGGCTACCAGTTCTCGGGCGAGATCGCAGCCCAGGGCGGCAGGACATCCAGTCCGGACATCTTCTATCGCGACAAGCTCAGCAAGCCGCCGAACTTTCCTCTTCGCCTGATCGGACGGGATCAGGTCGTCGAGCAGATTCTCGAACGACTGCATGACAAGCGCTTCGTCACGATCGTCGGCCCAGGCGGCGTCGGCAAGACCACGTTGTCGTTGGTCGTCAGCCAGCATCTCAGCGCCAAGTTCGACGAGGCAATCTGCTTCGTCGATCTGTCGCCGCTTAGCGACGCATCTTTGGTCACCAGCACGATCGCATCCAGTCTCGGTCTTTCGGTGTCATCGGACGATCCGACCACAAATCTGCTGAAGTTCGTGCGCGACAAGACGCTGCTGCTCGTCATCGACAATTGCGAGCATGTCATCGAAGGCACCGCGCCGATCGTCGAGCAGATCCATGCTGCCGCACCGGATGTGCATATCCTGGCCACCAGCCGCGAACCACTGCGTGTGGCGGGAGAGCACCTGCTGCGCGTCGGTCCGCTAAACGCCCCAAGCATCGATGAACAGGCGACAGTCGCCGACATCGCGCGTTTCTCGGCGATGGAACTCTTCGTCGATCGCGCAACGGCTGCCGGTTCCGCAACGCCTCTGCAAGACGAAGACGCCGCTCTGATCGGCGACATCTGCCGCAAACTCGACGGGCTTCCCCTGGCAATCGAACTGGCGGCGGCGCGCTGTGACACCTACGGTTTGCCGGAATTGCATGCCGTGCTGGATGATCGTGTGAAGATGCTCTGGAAGGGACGGCGCACCGCACCAACGCGACACCAGACGCTCGATGCCTTGATCGACTGGAGTTTTACGTTGCTTGGTCCGGACGAACGATCGGTCCTGTCCGCCATATCGAGCTTTCAGGGTGCTTTCCGGATTCGCGCCGCACAGGCCGTAGCCGCACCGCTTTGCGGCGAAGATCACGATTTCCGCGAGGTGTTTCAGCACCTCGTCACCAGTTCGCTGGTCACGGTCGACAATACGGGCACCGAGCCGCGCTATCGCCTGCTCGACGCGACCCGCGCCTTTGCTGCGCTCAAGCTTGAAGGCGCACCGTTTCGGTACAAAACCAAGCAGCGCTATCTCGACTACCTCCTCAGGGCCGTGGAGGAAGCCGATAGCGCCTGGCGCAATCAGTCGCCCGATGCATGGATCGGGGCGCACGGCGCCTATGTGTATGATGTGCGGTCCGCACTCGCCTTCGCATTTTCTGACGCTGCCTCCGAGGAGGACACACTGACCGGCATCCGCCTGGCCGCGCGTTCATCGACGATCTGGTTTCAGCTATCGCTGACCAGCGAATATCTGAAGCGCCTGCAGACTGCCCTAGCCGCACTAGACAAGCGAAACGACGTTTTACATACGGAACGCATGTCGATCTGCATTTCGCTCGGCTATGTGACTTGGCACACGACCGGCCGCCCGTCCGAGATGATCCGCTATTTCAGCGAAGCGTCGGACATTGCGGAACGGCTGCAGGATACGCCCGGCCGCCTGCTCGCGCTGTGGGGTCTATGGCGCGCGACCAGCATCGCTGGCGACGAGTCCAAGGCACTCGCGATCGCCGACCTGCACGCGGCGCTGGTCGACCCGGTCGCCAATCCGCATGACTATCTGACCAACCTTCGGATGAAGGCACTGTCGCTGCACTGGCTCGGCGAGCAGCGAAAGGCGAGCGCCATCACGCAGGAAATGCAAGCCAAGCAGCCCGCGATTGCGAGCGGCTGGCCCGGCATCCTGCTCGATGCCAAGGTGACCAGCGACTCGCTAATGAGCCGCGTCTACTGGCTGCAGGGAAAGCCGAACCTCGCGCTGCAGGCAGCGGAAGATGCCGCCGACTATGCACTCGAGAAGAAGCATATTCTGTCTTACTGCTACAGTCTGGTGACAGGTATCTGTCCCGTCTCAATGTGGATCGGCGACTTCGAAGGGGCGCGCTATTATGCGGAGAAGCTGATCGCCCTCGCATCGAGCTATGGCTACTCGCATTGGGGCAGCTTCGGCACACATTATCTTCGCGCCCTCGATCATATGTCGGGAAACCTGACGAACGTTCCGCAGCCCGACCGCCAGGCGCATCGAAACCCGTTCATCAGTGAATTGCTGCTGACGGTCCGCCCGGACGCCCTGTCTGCCGACGACTTTGCACAGCTCGAGGGCAATGATGCGCGGTGGTATGCGCCTGAACTGCTCAGACTCCAGGCCGAGCAGCTTGCCGACTTGGCCGGCCGTGAAACGCTTTTGGACCGTTCACTCTCGCTGGCCCGTCATCAGGGCGCACTGAGCTGGGAATTACGAACGACGGTGAGCAAGGCTCGCTTGTGGGCGAGCGCAGATCGTTCGGTTGACGCTCGCGAGATGCTGTCGGATGTGATGTCGCGCTTCGACGAAGGATTTGAGACCCGCGATCTTGTCGAAGCGAACGACTTTCTGGAGCAGCTCTGACGGCTCAGGTTGTCTTCGGTGCAGCGGGAGTGGCGCTTGGGAGCAGTCGCCCCTGGACCAACAACATCAGAGTGCCGATTACGATGATGGCCAGCAGCAGATTGACGATCACGAAGACGCCTTCCGCCAAAATTGTAAACATGTGCGACCCGCCACGCTCGACAAATCGCATCGTGTCATAGGAAAGCGCCGTCAAGCCAAAGGTGAAGGCCCAGTAACCCGGCGTAAAGCACTGCTGGATGAGCCACGGTAGCAGACGCGCAAGAATCATTGCCTGCATCAGGCCGTAGCCCAGCAGCCCCTTTGCGAGCAGGTCCGGTTCGCCGGACGTCAGCGCCAGATAGGCGGAGCATGCGACCACCGGCGGCGCGAGCTGAATGCCAAGCGTCGGCCGCAGCGCCGGGGCCAGCGGTGCCTGCGTGTAGAGCCTATGCATCAGCACCGATTCCAGTGCAAACCAGGCCAGCACGCCGGCGCCGAAGAACATCGCGGCGATATCGGGCAGATGGAATGCCGAGGCGAGATTGGCCGATACCAGATTTCCCGCCACGGTGGGCAGATAGAGCACCGCAGTCGTCGTAGTCTGATCGCGCCCGCCGGTCCAGAGCACACCGGTGCGATAGACCGCAAATGTGATCTGACCCGCCGCGCCGATGGTGCCGATGATTGCGCCGGCCAATGAACTATAGGGAATCAGCAGGATGCCAACGAGCATCGTCGACACCGGCATCAACCCGATGAAGCAGCATTGCACGGGATGCTCGAATTCGGTAAGCGCCTCGCCCGAACGAAGGATCCATTTCCCGACATAGAGCAGGCTCAACACTGCCCACACCGCAACGGTTATCCAGATAATGGTCTCGCCGATCATCGCAGGCAGCCCCCACAACCGAGCCGCCACGCGCCAGCAGCCGCCAAGGCCGGCAAGGCCAAGCACCATCCCGAAATAGCTTGCCGGGACGCTCCAAATTGTGGGCATTTTCATCTCCTCCAAGATTTGGGAAATTGGCTGGGTCCGGTGCTCATCGCGTCTGGTAGCCGACGCGGCCGATCAGTGCGGGAAGTGCGATCAGGCCGAAGGCGGCCATGCCTACCGACGCGGCGATGAAGTTTGCGCGTAGACCCGCACCGGTCAGGATCAAGGCATAGCCGCCGAGGATTGCGACACCGGCGCGAACCAGTGCGCCGAGCACGGGCAGCGTCATGCGGCCGGTGGCCTGCCCCGTGCAGTAGAGAACATAGCCCATGCCGAAAAAGCCGAAGAACGGACCGACGATGCGCAGATAGCTGCTGCCGACGGCCACGACCTGCGGGTCGCCGCTGAACACGCTTATCCAGGCTTCCGGGAAGAGCGCAGCCGACAGACCGACGATCTCGGCAACGCCAAAGGCGATGAGCATCCCGAGCCATGAGGCTTTGACCGCGCGGTCGATGTAGCCGGCACCCAGATTGGTGCTCACGATGATGCCCACCGGGCCGCCGATTCCATAGGAGAGAGGAATAAGCAGGAATTCGAGCCGCGAGCCTGCGCCATAGCCGGCAAGCGCCTGCACGCCATGTAGGCCGACATAGGCGGTGACGATGGCGAGGGTCAGATTGGTCGTGCTGCCCACAATGGCCGACATGCCACCGATCCGCAGCACATTGAGTGCGGGCGCCAGAGACAATCGCGGCGGACTGAGGGCGGGCCGCAGCACGCCGCGGTGTGACCACAGATACCACGCGTAAGCGAGACTGCCGAAGCCATAGTATAGGAGCATGGCTATCGCGCCGCCCGACGGGCCGACACCGGGAAAGCCGAGCCCGCCATAGATCAGGAGCAGTGAAACAGGAACAGTGATGACCGCGCCGACACAGACGACCATGACCGGCGCGAACAGATTGCCGGTGCCGCGCACGCAGGCCATCAGCAGATTGAACGACCAGATCAGTCCGGCGCCCCCGAAGATAATCGTAGAATAAGCGCTCGCGATCTTGAGCTGCTCGCCTTTGGCACCCATCGAAGCGTAAAACCAACCGCCGAAGGCAATCATCACGGCGCTCGTTAACACGCCGAAGACCACGCTGAGCGCCACGGCGTACCAGGCGAAATTGCTGGCGGCTTTAACCTCGCCACGCCCGAGACAGCGCGCGATCGAGGTGACGATGCCACCGCCGACGGCCCCCTGTGACACGCCGACGATCAGCGAGACCAGCGGAAAGACCTGCGACACGCCAGCCAGCGCCTCGACGCTGAGGCGCGACACGAAGAAAATCTCGAGAAGTCCGATCATCACCTGCACCGCAATGACG
>SDZE01000317.1 GCA_004173095.1 Bradyrhizobiaceae bacterium | reverse complement strand
GCAAGGATGGAGCGATGCCCGAGCGCGCGGGGACCGGTTTCCGCAGCCCCCTGATAGAGCGCGATGATGCTGTTCTGCGCGACCAGAAACGCCATCAGATCGGCAACGGCTCGCAGCCCCGCCGGTGTGGCGATATCGCCGATGACGCTCGCGTTCACGCCAGCATCAAGCGCGGTTGAGATATCAAGCGATGTGGGCGCGACGCCGCAGTAAAAGGCGTGCGTCATCGGCTGGCCGCGCGGGGCGCCGATAAGATGCGCAAATAGCCAGGCGGCGCCGATGGTGACGCCGGGGTCACCCGGGGTCGGCGGCATCCACAGATGCAGGCGCGCCTTGCGACCTTGCTCACGCTGAAACCACGCGTCGTCGAAATGTTCGAGCAGCCGCATATTGCCGAGCGCATTGAGGGCCACGCCGCCGGTCAGCACCAGCCGGCATGCGCCCGTCTTGCGCAACAGGCCAGCGACGACATGGATCATCGCATCCTCGAACACGAGTTGCGTTGCCGCGGCCTTGTCGAGCCGGTCCTGTGTATCCGGCCGATGCTGAATGTCCTCGACGCGCAGCACGGCATCGGGATTCCAGAGTTGATCAGGTCGCAGCGGTGTGCCGAGAATGTCGATCAGCGGCTGCTTGTAGGGATTGTGGAACGGGTCGCAGTACCAGTTACCCATGGCGCGATTGAGTTTGATCTCGCCATCGGCTCCGAAATGCAGCACTTCGCGCAGGCGTGCATAATAGGGGTTGCTGGCGCGATCCATGTCGCCCCAGGCCGCAGCGCCCATGTAACGGCCTTCGCTGGAGAGCCAGCTCCAGCCGCCTTGGGTCGATGAGATGACACTGTAAAACGCACCAAGCGAGTCGAAGACGCTGTCGTTGCAATAGCGCTTCGTGAACGCGCCGCCTTGCGCGACATAGGTCGAGACCGAGCCAAGATCACCGGTGCCGTCGAGCACGGCGATGGCAACCGGTTCGTCATCGGTGAAGGGCGAGGCGGCAAACGAGAACCAGGCGTGGTTGTCGTGATGCGGCATCATCAACAGCGGCACTCTGGCCGGGAGACTAAACTGCTTGCGGAGCAGCCTGGGCGTCCGCGTCATCTGCTCGAGCCGTTTTGCATCGAAGCCGACGGCGTTCTTGGTCCGCAGCAGTTTCAGGCCGTCTGGAAATTCTTCGACCACGCTGCGCACGAGTGTGCCGAGCAGATCGGGATAATCCCAACTCGTCAGCCAGGCATCGATATCCATCACGTCGCGGCCCATCGCGCGCAGCGTCGCCTGCATCGCATCAAGGGCGGCGCGCGGATATTGCGTGGTGTGCTTGTCGCCGGAGAAGCGCTCCTCCTCGTTGTTGAGGATGAGGCGTGGGCCGTGGGCCTGCGTGACTTCGACCAGAGCGACGCCCGAATTATGCGTGCCGGGCAAACCGAGGCCGGCGAGATAGAGCGTCTCGCCGCGCGCGAGTTTCGAACGCAGTTCATCGATGCGGCGGGCCGCGAAACGCGAGTCGTTGGCGTGAAAGCCAGCGAGCGACATCACCCAGGTCGCCAGCCGCCGCGTGGCGCGGAAGCAGAACCGGCCGAGACGGGGATAGCGGGGACCGATACGTCGGGGAGATGTCACGCGGGCGACCTCGATGATGGCATCGACGACGCTTCAATCACATCGACAGCGGGTCAACAATGCCCGCTATCGTTCAGCCTGCGCTGAGGCGAACGCCTGCGCGAAGAAATTTCTGCGGATCCACGGCCTCGCCGTCGATGCGGGTTTCATAATGCAGATGCGGGCCGGTCGAGCGGCCGGTGGAGCCGACGAGGCCGATGATCTGGCCGATCTTGATGGTGTCGCCGACCTTCACATTGATCGCCGACATATGGCCGTAACGCGTCGACAGGCCGTTGCCGTGATCGATCTCGACCATGCGGCCATAGCCACCGGAATTGCCGGCCGAGATGACGCGGCCGTTGGCGGTGGCGCGGATAGGGTCGCCGGTGGCGCCGCGGAAATCGAGACCGGCATGCATTGCGGGCCGGCCGAGGAACGGGTCACTGCGGACGCCGAACCCGGACGTGAATTCGACGGCGCCCACCACGGGCTTGCGATAGGGGACCTGCGCCATGGTGCGATTCAGCTTGTCCATCTGCGCCCGGGTCAATTGCAGCCGATACAGCTGGCGCTCGAACGGATCGGCGCTGGACGAGAGTTTGACCGGGATATACGGCCCGCCCATGCCGGCTCGCGGCGCAGCGGCTTCCAACTTGGCCATGTTCAGGCCGAGATCGGCAATGGCCCCGCGCATGCGGCGGACCTTGGAATCGATAGCTTCTTCGGTCGAGCTCAGGGCGGCGAGTTGCTTGCTCTCGACGCGGTCGAGCGAGGCCTGCAGACGGTCGATCACAGTGTCGGCGCCGCCGAGCTTGGCGACCTGGGTCTGCGGCGGCGTTGCCAGAGCAGGGGCCCGCGATTCCAACCGCGCTTCGCGATCGGGCGGAGCCACGAACGTCACGGTGTCGCCGATCGGCGACGGCTTGAGACCGCTAGTCGCTGGGGCCAGCGAGGCGCCGCGGCCAAATGGCTTGGGCGGAATCGAGCCGGTGACCGACAGATCGGGGACGCTACCCAGCGCGCTTGCGCGGGATTCCAACTGGTTCTGGCGACGCATCACCTGCTCGAGCTTCTTGTCGAACTGCTCCTGATCCAGCATCTGGCGGCTGGTGGTGCGGTCGATCTTGGCGCGCAACTCGGCGATGCGGTCCTCATAGGCGTACTGCATATCGGCCTGACGGGCGATCAGCTTGGTCAGCACGTCATCGCGAAACGCGAAATAGGTGGCCGTCGCCGCCGACCAGGCACCGAGCACGGTGACGGTGCCGACCACGATCCAGAACACCACCGGCCCGATCCGGACCTGCTTGCCGCGATGCGCGATCGTGTAGTCGCTTTGCCGGGCCGCGATGGCAGCAGGCGGTTTGGCGGGCGCGACGCGGCGCGCTTGGGGGCGGCCGTGGTCGTGAGCGTGGTGCTGAGGATACTCGGCGTATTGGACAGGGCGGTTCGACATCAGCACTCCCGGGCCTGCCGGGAGACTCATCGGCGGGCTCAACTCATGGGAGGATTTGACCCGTGCATGGTTAATTCCAGCTAAATGACATCTGTCAATTTGCAGATGGGTTAATGCCGCCGGGCCTCCGCCAGCACCGCATCGGCGTGGCCATCGACCTTCACATTGCGCCAGGCCTTGATCACCTTGCCGTCGCGGCCGATCAGCACCGTGCTGCGCAAAACACCCTCGAAGACTTTGCCATACAGCTTCTTTTCACCCCAGGCGCCGTAGGCAGCGAGCATCGTCTGCGTGGTGTCAGACAGCAGCGGCATGTCGAGTTCGTATTTGTCGCGGAATTTCTCCTGCGCCTTGAGCGGGTCTGCGGAGACGCCGAGCACAGCCGTATCGGCAGCGGCGAACTCGGAAGCCAGGCGGGTGAAGTCGACTGCTTCCTTGGTGCAGCCGGGCGTGCAGGCGCGTGGGTAAAAGAAGATCACCAGCTTTCGGCCGACGTAGTCCGACAGCGAGACGGTCGCGCCGCCGTCGCGCGGTAGTTTGAACGCGGGAGCCTTTTTGCCCTCGATGATGTCGGTCGGTGCGGTTTTCGCTATCCCGGTCATTGGTCGTCCCTTCGCTATCGTTGCTGCCCGCTCCGTCTTATCCGAGAGGGTAGGTCGGCTCCATGGCCGAGATGGAGTTGCCTTGGCGACAAGGGTCGGTAGCAGAGCGTCATTTTTCGCGCCGATCCGGGCGCGTGACAAACCACCACGCGGTCCGGCCTTCCAACGGATTCCTGCGCAATTTCTTGGACATACGCCTTCCTTTCGTCGCTTTCGGCCGGTCACTGTGATTGAATTGCTGGCGTGGTTCGCGGTGCCGCCGGAGCGGCGCACAGAGGCCGACTTCGCTGTTGCTAACTTCGCTATATGCTGACCAAAGGATTCGAAGCGATACACGTTGCCCGCGGCGTCCGGCGCTGCGACGACCAGGACGAGCATTTCAAAATCCGAGATTGGCAGTTTTGCCGGCAGTATGGCGCTCGTCACAGATCGATGCGAACTGTTGGTGGTGGCGGTCGGTCTCGCAACTAGCGCCTCCGCATGAGAGGCTCGGCACATAGAGGATATGGCAGAGAGAAAGCCACCAGCAGCGCCTCGTTCGCGCGCCGATGATCGGTCCATGCAGTGGGACGAATCCGATTGGGATCGTCAGCACCATGCGGCCGGCCATGACCGTGCGCGCAAACTGCTGTCAGGTAAGTCGTCCGGGTTTCACGGTTTGAGCCCTCTGGATGAGGGGAAGACCGGATCCCGCTGGTTGAAGCGCATCGCGACCGTGTTCGGCGGCCTGCTCATCGTCTCCACCATTTGCTTCGCCGTCCTGTGGTGGCGGCTGGGGGCTGGCCCGATTAATTTCGACATGGCCACGCCATGGTTGGTCGATGCCATCCAGGACAATATCGGCGAGGGTAATACCGTCGAAGTCGGCGGCACCCAGATCGAACGCGCGGGCCGCATCCGCATGGCGGTGCGGATCCGCGACATCGTCGTCCGCGATCGCGATCGCAACGTCATCGCCAGTGCGCCGAAAGCGGAAGTGAAGGTATCGTTTGCTTCCATGCTGATGGGGCGGATGCGCGCCGAGAGTCTCAATCTCGTCGATGTCGCGCTGGCCGTCCGCATCACGCCGGACGGGCAGGTCACGGTTTCAACTGGAAACAACGAACGGCCGATCGCTACCGGCGTCGCGTCGCCGCGCGTGCCTGGTTCATGGTTGGGGCCTGCCAAACAGCCTGAACTGACGTTCCCACGCCAGCCGCAGCCACCCGTCGTTCAGGTGCAGCCGCCGCCGGGCGCGACAGGCGATCAGCGCGAGCCGCCGTCGGGCATCCTGGCCGGCCTCGATTGGCTGGACACGCTGACGCTGTCCGGGCTCGACGGCCAGAACCTCAACGAGGTCGGCCTCAAGAACGGTCGGCTGGTGGTCGATGACCAGCAGCGAGGCAACAAGTGGGAGTTCAACAACATCTCGCTCAGTCTGCGACGCCCGAGCAATGGTGGCGTCGCGCTGACGGTCGGCGAGGGTGGATCAGCCCCGTGGTCGCTTGGGGTCGATATCGGCGCGCCCAGCAATGGCGTGCGCTCGGTGGATTTCAAGGCGAACAAGGTGTCTACCAAGAACATCCTGCTGGCCTTGCGGATGAAGGATCTCACCTATAGCGCCGATATCCCTTTGACCGGCGAGTTGAAGGGCGAGATCGGTCGCGATGGCATGCCCACCTATCTGCGCGGCAAGCTGGTCGCCGGTGCCGGCGATATCGTCGACAACGATACGCCCGATTATCCCATGCCCATCGATGGTGCGGAGATCAGCTTCGAATGGGACGCCGGACGCCGCGTGCTGCTGGCGCCGTTCAAAGTCGTTTCGGGCAATAACCGGGTCACGCTGCTGGCGCATATCGAGCCGCCGAACGGGACCTCGAATGCCTGGCAGGCCGGGCTCAGTGGCGGCACCATCGTGCTTGGGGGCCAGGGCAACGAGCAGCCTCTGATCTTTAACAACATCTCCATTCGCGCCACGTTCGATCCTGACAGCCGGCTGGTGTCGCTCACTCAAGCCAATATCAGCAATGGCGAGCTCGGCGTCGCCGGTACCGGCAGCGTGGACTATGCGGGCGAGCCGCGCATGAAGCTCGGTTTTGCGGGCACGCCCATGAATGCGTCAGCGCTCAAGCGCATGTGGCCGATCTTGATCGTGCCGGAAGTGCGCGAATGGGTGATCGAGCGCGTCGAAACCGGCAATCTGCAGCGCATCGAGATCGGTGTGAATTCGCCGACCAAGAACCTGACCCGTCGCGGCCCGCCGATCCCGGACGATGGTCTGAACGTGGCCATTATCGCCAATGACGTCTCGATACGTCCGGTAGACGGGTTACCGGTCGTGCATGACGGCGATCTGCGTGCGCGCATCACCGGGCGCACCGTCACGGTCACGATTGGCCAAGCCAGTGTCGATACGCCCACAGGTCGCAAGGTGAATCTCAGCGACATCGTATTCGAGGTGCCGGACATGGCGCCGAAGCCGTCACCAGCCCGCGTGCGTTTTAAGCTCGAGGGGCCGGCACCGGGCGTCATCGAAGTGCTCAACTCCGATCGGCTCAGCGAAGCCTCTGCCAATCTGCTCGACCCGAATGCTATTAAAGGCAATGTGTCGGCACAGGTCGCCATGGGCATGCCGATCCAGCACGAACTCACCAAGGCCGACACGACCTATAACGTGACCGCCGACCTGAAGGATTTCTCCGCCGACAAACTGGTGATGAACCAGAAGGTCGAGGCCAGCGCTTTGAAGATCGTCGCCAATAACCAGGGCTACCAGGTCCGCGGCGACATCAAGATCAATGGTCAGGCCGGGCAGCTCGACTATCGCAAGCCGACCGATGGCGATGCGGATGTGAAACTCAGTGCAACGCTCGACGATGCCAGCCGGACGCGGATGGGGGCCGATCTCGGCACTGCCGTTGTCGGCGCCCTGCCGCTGAAACTGACCGGCAAGATCGGCAGCGGCGATCGCGACAGCAAGTTCAGCATCGAAGCCGATCTCACGCCGCTGAAACTCGACAATCTGCTACCGGGTTGGGCCAAAACGGCCGGCCGCCCGGCCAAGGCTGCGTTCAATGTGGTGAAGAAGGGCGACTCGACCCGTCTCGAAGACATCATCGTTGATGGCGCCGGCGCATCGATCAAGGGCTCGGTCGAACTCGATCAAAGCGGCGACCTGGTCAACGCGAACTTCCCGACTTATTCACCATCCGAGGGCGACAAGACCTCGATCAAGGCGGAGCGCGGCAATGACGGCGTGCTCAAGGTCACCATGCGCGGTGACGTGTTCGATGGTCGCGGTTTTCTGAAAGGCGCAATGTCGGGCGGCAAGGAGCCGGATACCAAGAGCAAAACCAAGGCGCCCGATTTCGATATCGACGTCAAGCTCGGCGCGGTTGCCGGTTTCTACGGCGAGGCCGTCCGCAGTGTCGATGCCAAGGTCTCGCGCCGCAATGGCGCCATCTCGAAATTTACCCTGACCGGCAAGCTCGGCCGCGACACCATGCTGACCGGCGACATGCGCGGCAAGACCCAGGGCGCCGGGCGCGATTTGATCTTCATCGAAACCAACGATGCCGGCGCGTTGCTGCGCGTCACCGACACCTATTCGAAGATGATCGGCGGCCAACTCGCTCTGGCCATGGATGCGCCGTCAGCCGACACCCGTCCGAAGGAGGGCCTGGTCAACGTCCGCAACTTCACCGTCAAGGGCGAGGCGTCGCTGGAACGCGTGGCGGCGTCGGGCGGTCCGGCCGGCGGCCAGAACAGCGGCGTGACGTTTACGCGGTTGCGGGCGGAGTTCGTTCGCCAGAATGGGCTGATGACCGTTCGTGAAGGCCTCGTACAGGGGCCTTCGATCGGCGCAACCATCGAAGGCAACATCGATTACAACGCCAATCAGGTGCGCATGAGCGGCACGTTCGTGCCGATGTATGGCCTCAACAACATGTTCGGCCAGATCCCGGTGGTCGGCCTTTTCCTCGGTGGCGGCAGCAATGAGGGCCTGTTCGGTGTGACCTACGAAGTGGTGGGCACGCCGGGCGCACCGGTGCTGCGCGTCAACCCGCTGTCGGCCATCGCACCGGGCATCACCCGGAAGATCTTCGACTTCGGCACCGGCAAGCAGAACAACCAGATCGAGTTTCCGAACCAGAACAACAACGGCAATTAACGCCGACGCAGTTCCAGGGCGCGGCAGCTAGTCGCTTGCTGTTTCGATCCTGAAGCGTTCGACACACGCCAGGATCGTCGCGGCGGTTTCAGGTCGCCGGTTCAGGCATCGCGACGTCGGGCCTGCGACCACCAGCGACAGCCGGCGATGATTGATCGGCAGCGCCACCGCCACGCCGGCCAGATCGGCGATATATTCCGACGAACTCTGATGATAGCCGCGTGCGGTGGCCTCATGCAGGGCTGCTTCGATCGCGTCGATCGAACAGGGTGTCGTATCAGAGAAAGGCTCGAACTTGATCTTGCGATAGATGGCGCGCCGTTCTTCGGGCGTCTGCTGCGCCAGTATGGCGCGGCCCACGGAACTCGCATGAACGGGCACGCGATCGCCGATTTCAGCGAAGTAGCGTACCGAATGCGAGCACTCGACCACGTCGAGGAAGATCGCATTGGTCCCAGCGAGAGCAGCGATCGCCGTCGTTTCTCCGGTCTTGTCGGCGATCTCCAGCACGAGCGCGTGCACGGCGTCCGGCAGCGGCTCCGCTTCGGCGACGGTGCGGGCGAGGGTGAGCCAGCGCGGGCTCGGATAATAGCCGTTGCGGGCGCGCGGCTCGTATAGCCAGCCTTTGTCGGCGATCGTGCCAACGAGATTGAATGTCGAGGAACGCGGCCATCCGAGATCGTCCGAGATCTCCGCCAGCGTCGCCGGCCGTTTGCGGCGGGCGAAATATTCCATCAATTCCAGAACATTGGCAGCCTGCCTGACCAGCATCGAATTTGTTCTTCCCTGAGGGCGACCCGGCGGGACGCCTGCATCGCTGCACATTCCGCCCGGCTCTGTAGCGCC
The DNA here is from genome assembly GCA_004173095.1 of Bradyrhizobiaceae bacterium. Classification (GTDB taxonomy): domain Bacteria; phylum Pseudomonadota; class Alphaproteobacteria; order Rhizobiales; family Xanthobacteraceae; genus Tardiphaga. The sequence goes on along the minus strand of SDZE01000317.1, from coordinate 16,520 downwards.
AAATGGTCCGTGGACGCCATCCGGATCGGCTCGCCGCGCCTTGACATCTAATTCATGTATAGGTTTTATAAATTCATAAACAAGAATTATCGAGAACGGGCTGGTCCCGGTATCGCTGATCTCGCTCAGGGAGGACTCATGACCATCCGCAATACACTGGCTGCATCCGCACTCGCGCTGTCGATCGGCGTCCTGTCGGCACCTGCCTCTTGGGCGCAGACGCCGGTCAAGCTCGGCGTGCTCGCTGACATGTCCGGCATTTTCTCGGACATCGGCGGCATGGGATCGTTCGAGGCCACCAAGATGGCGGTGGAGGATTTCAACAAGCTGCCCGGTGCCGACAAGCTGAAGATCGAGGTGATCCAGGGCGATCCGCAGAACAAGCCGGATATCGCGCGCAACATCGCGCGCAAGTGGTTCGAGACCGAAGGCGTCGATGTCCTTCTCGATATCCCGACCAGCGCCACGTCGCTGGCGATTGCGCCGCTCACAGCGGAGATGAACAAGGTCGCGCTGTTCACGGCATCGGGGACGTCGGATCTCACCGGCAAGGCCTGCACGCCGAACTCGGTGCACTGGACCTATGACACCTGGGCGCTGTCGCATGGCACCGCCGATGCGATGACCAAGGCCGGTGGCAAGAACTGGTTTTTTCTGACGGTCGACTTCGCGCTCGGCTCGTCGCTGGAACGCGACGCCACGGCGGTGATCAACGCCAATGGCGGCAAGGTGCTCGGCAGCATTAAGCATCCGACCGACTCCAACGACTTTGCGTCCTATCTGCTGCAGGCGCAGGCGTCGAAGGCCGACGTCATCGCGCTGGCGAATGCGGGTGGCGACACCATCAAGGCGATCAAGCAGGCGTCAGAATTCGGCATCGTGCAGGCCGGTCAGAAGCTCGCCGCCATGCTGATGTTCATTTCCGACGTGCATTCGCTCGGTCTCAGCACCGCGCAGGGGCTGCAACTGACGGAAGCCTTTTATTGGGACCTCAACGACAAGACCCGCGATTTCGGCGAACGTTTCGCCAAGCGTAACAACGGCCGTTATCCCAGCATGAATCAGGCCGGCGCCTATTCGGCCGCGATGACCTATCTGAAGGCCGTCGCCAAAGTCGGCTCGCCGAAAGATGGTGCAGCGGTGGTCAAGGCGATCCGCGAGATGGGCACGTTCGACGACCCGTTGTTCGGCAAGACTACGCTGCGCGAAGACGGCCGCGTGCTGCACGACATGTATCTACTGCAGGTCAAGAAGCCATCGGAATCCAAGAAGCCCTACGACTACTACAATGTCGTTGCGACGATTCCGGCCGAGTCCGCGTTCCGGCCGCTCAAGGAGGGCGGCTGCCCGCTGATCAAGTAACTTTCGACTCCCGAGACTTGGGCGCGCAGATGTCGGTGATCCCGCGCTGCGCGTTCTTTTTTAGCCGACTTCGTAACTCAAGAGGACACCATCATGCGTCTCGCCAATAAACTTGCCATCGTGACCGCAGCCGCGTCCGGCATGGGCCGCTCCGGCGTCGAGATATTCCTCCGGGAAGGCGCGAAAGTCGCGGCAGTGGACGTCAATGCCGAGGCGCTGGCGCAGCTCGAGGCCGACATGAAGGCCAAGGGCTTCGAACTCATCACCATCCAGGCCGATCTGTCGAAGACCGATCAGATGAAGAGCTCGATCAACGATGCCGCTGCGGCACTTGGCGGAGTCGATATCCTCTGGGCCCATGCCGGGACGCCCGGTCCGGCCGGCGTCGAGAATCTCGATCTCGCAGCCTATGAATTCGCGATGTCGCTCAACGTGACCTCGGCCACGCTCGGTGCTGGCGAAGTCATCAAATACATGCGCGAGCGTGGCGGTGGTTCAGTGATCTTCACCTCGTCGGTGTCGGGCATCGTCGGTTCGATGATGAGCCCGATCTATTCGGCCGCGAAGTTTGCCGTGGTCGGCCTCACCAAGTCGCTGGCGCAGGCTTTTGCGAGTGATCAGGTTCGCGTCAACGTCATCTGTCCGGGCCTCGCCGATACGCCCATGAAGCTCGGCTTCACCGGTCGCTCCGGCATCGCGGCAGAAGCGGCGGCCAACGAGACCAAGCTGCTCACCGCCGTGCCGATGGGCCGTCTCTGCAAAGCCGAGGACGTGGCTTACGCCGCGCTGTGGCTCGCATCGGACGAATCGTCCTTCGTGACCGGCGTCGCGCTGCCGGTGGACGGCGGCTTCACCGCACGCTGATTTCCGCGACGAAGGCCAACGAGAAAGGCCGCGGTCATCGCTGACCGCGGCCTTTGCTTTGCTGCTCTAACATCAAGTCTTCATCAGGCGGCGCGGACACCGGCCAGGAACGTGTTGACTTCGCCGGTGAGTTGCTCGGCCTGTTTCGACAGGCCGGACGCGGCGCTCAACACCATGGTCGCGGCATTGCCAGTTTCGTGGGCGGCATGGGTAACGCCGCCGATATTGGTGGTGACGTCCTGGGTCGCCTGCGCGGTCTGGGTGACATTGCGCGCAATCTCTGCGGTGGCAGCGCCTTGCTCTTCGATGGCCGAGCCGATGGTGGTGGCGATGGCGCTGACCTCCTCGATGGTGGTGGTGATGCCCTGGATCGCGTCCACAGCTTCCTTGGTCGCGTTCTGGATCTGCGCGATGCGGGTGCTGATCTCCTTGGTGGCGCTGGCCGTCTGACCAGCCAGGCTCTTCACTTCGGTGGCGACCACCGCAAAGCCCCGGCCGGCATCGCCGGCGCGTGCAGCTTCGATCGTGGCGTTGAGCGCGAGCAGGTTGGTCTGGGCGGCGATGGTCGAAATCAGTTCAACCACGCTTTCGATCTGCTGGGCGCCTTCCGCGAGGGCGCGGACGATGGTGTCGGTGCGGCGGGCGCTGTCGACGGCGTGGCTGGTGATCTTGGCCGACTGCGCCATTTGCCGTGCAATCTCGGAGATCGACGACGACAGCTCTTCGGCGGCCGCAGCCACGGTCTGTACGCGGGTGCTGGCCTGGGTGGCGGCATTGCTGACGACGCTGGCCTGATCATTGGTGCGGGCAGCGGTGCCGGACATCGACTGCGCGGTGGCTTCGAGTTCGGTCGAGCCCGAGGCCATCAGGCCGACGAGTTGACCGACCGAGGCGTCGAATCGGTCGGCGAGGGCGATCAGCGCACCGCGCTTTTCGGCTTCGCCGCGCTGTTCGAGCGCCGACTGTTCCGCCTGCAGTGTGCGCGCGGTGAGCGAGGTCTGGCGCAGCATTTCCAACGTCTCGGCCATGCGGCCGATCTCGTCGCCGCGATCAGTTTCGGTCACGGTCTTGTCGAGGGCGCCATTGGCGATCTCGTGCATCCGCGCCTGCAGGCGGCGTAACGCGCCCAGGATGTCGCCGGCGATCAGCCAGGACAGCAGCGCCATGACGCCGAGCACGGCGGCGCCGAGCGCCCCGAGGCGCATCAGCAGGGCGTTCACGTCGGCATCGAGATCGTCGACATAGAGACCGGCGGAAAAAGTGATGTCCCACGGTGCGTAATGGCGGGCATAGACCATCTTGGAGGTCGGCTCGGTCTGACCGGGGCGGGGATACAAATAATAGGTGGCGCCGCCATTGGCCGTCTTCTTGCCGGCATCGATGATGGCCCTGGAAATCAGGACGCCGTTGGCATCCTTGGCGCCTGTGTTCTTGTCCTCCAGCTTGGTGTTGCCGGCATTGACCAGGAGCACGCCGTCCGGCCGGTAAGCGACGAGGTATCCCTGCTTGTTGCCGAACAGCATCGTGCGGGCGAGCGCCCGGTACTGCATCTGCGCATCGGCAAGCGTGACCTTGCCTGCGGAAACCTGCTCCTGCAGGCTCTCGGCCATGCCGGTCATGAGATCGACCGCAGTGTGGAGCTGCTCCATACGATCCTGCTGCATGCGCGTCTGGCTGAGCGATGCAGAAACGGCGATCACGGCGCAGATCGACGCGGCGGAGACCAGCACCATGCTGGTGAGCTTGGTGCGGATCGTAAAACGGCTGAGCAAACTCATGGCGACCTCTGATCGGAGCGATTGCGCATCAGAATACCCACGAGTCGCTTACTAATTGTGAATCACGCAACGCTCGGCTTGTTCGCAAGGCGAACCGGAGGTTGCTGCGCCGGCATCAATTGCGCAGCGCCGGCACCACCAGAAACGGGATCATGCCGAGCACGACGCTGACCAGCGCGAAGGCGAGCAGCCAGTTATAGCTCTGAGTCCAGTCGTGCAGCAGGCCACCGCTCCATGACCCCAGCGCGGCGCCAAGCCCGCTGCCGAAGGTGATCGCGCCATAGATCGTGCCGACGCGTTTGCCGCGAAAGATCTTCATGGCGGTGGCCGACAGCAATGGCCCGCGCGAACCGACCATGCTGCCGAAGCACACCACGAAGCCAGTGAGCAGGAGATAGCTCGGATACCATTGCAGCAGCCACAGCATGACGATGCCGAGCAGCGATGACGAATAGCTGAACAGGATCGAGGGGCGACGGCCGATCACGCCGTCGAGCCAGCTGATCCCGAGCATGCCGACCAGCAAAGCGATGCCGCTGAAGCCCCAGGCAGTCGCGGCCTGCAGCGGCGGGAAGCCCGCATCGACCAGATAGGCCACAACCTGGGGCGTGATCGCGTACATGCCGATGGCGGTGAAGAAGAAGGTGCCGAACAGCGCCCAGAAGGCGTGATGGCGCATGGCGGTCAGGAGTGTCCAGCCTTCGTCGATCAGGGTCTCGCTGCCGGGCGGCTTTTCGAGATGGGGTGAACCCGCGCCGAACTTACGCCAGGGCAGCAGCAGCAATGGCACGATGAGTGCCAGAGCCGCGAAGCCGAATATCCGGTAAGCGCCGCGCCAGTCGAGATGATCGATCAGCAATTGTGCGAGCGGAAGCATGATGAGGACGCCGGCGCCGGTGGCCGAATAGACTACGGACATTGCCGTCGGCAGACGCTTGCCGAACCACCGGCCGAGCAGCAAGGCGTTCGGCACATTTCCGATGCAGGCCACCGCGAAGCCGAAACAAAGCCCCATCGCCAGTTGGAATTGCCAGAGCTGCTGCGCATGGGCGGCCGCGAGCAGGGCGCATCCGAGCACGCCGAGACCGACGAGAAACACTATGCGCGGGCCGGACCGGTCGAACAATCGCCCGACCAAAGGGGAGGACAGGCCAACGCAAAGGGCGGTCAGCGAATAGATCGACACCACTTCGCTGCGATCCCAGCCAAACGACTGCGAGACCGGCAGCAGGAACACCGTAAAACTTTCCTGCAGGCCGCGACCGAACAGCGACAGCGTAAAGCAGAGGCCAAGAACGGACAGCCCGATCCGCTGGGAGGTCTTCGGGTCCATCGTGCTCTTCTTCACGGCCGTTGCGAATGGACCGCCATGGAGCGCGCTTCGCCGGCCGGAAACAAGTGCACTGGATGAATGCGGCTATGCAACGCCGTGGTGTGGACCGTGCGTCGGTGTTGTTGGTGGGCTCGCTGCGCTTTGCCGTACCCTACGGTAAAGGAGCTTCGTAGGGTGGGCAAAGCGCAGCGTGCCCACCCTGTCCATCACTATTCCGGCTTCAGCAGAATGTGCTTCTTCTTGCCGAGCGAGAGTTTGACGACGCCTTCCGGCGTCAGCTCCGCCGCGGTCAGCAGCATCTTCTCGTCATTGACGGGGACGTCGTTGACCCGCAATCCGCCGCCCTTGATCTGCCGGCGCGCTTCGCCATTTGACGCAACGAAGCCTGCATTGACGAAGGCGGCGAGGACACCAATCCCGGCGTCCAGCTCGGCGCGCGGAATATTGACGGTCGGCAGGCTCTCGGCGAGTGCGCCTTCCTCAAAAGTCTTGCGCGCCGTCTCGGCGGCTCCCTCTGCTGCGTCGCGGCCGTGAACGACAGCGGTTGCTTCGGTCGCGAGGATCTTCTTGGCTTCGTTGATCTCCGAGCCGCCGAGTGCTGCAAGCTTGGCGATCTCGTCCAGCGGCAGCCGGGTGAACACCTTCAGGAAGCGTCCGACATCGGCGTCTTCGGTGTTGCGGAAATACTGCCAGAAATCATAGGGGCTGAAGAGGTCGCCATTGAGCCAGACGGCACCGGACGCCGACTTGCCCATCTTCTCGCCCGACGATTTCGTCAGCAGCGGCGTGGTCAGCGCATAGAGCTGCGGGCCGCCCATGCGATGGCTGAGATCGACGCCGTTGATGATGTTGCCCCACTGATCCGAACCGCCCATCTGCAGGATCGTGCCGTAGCGGCGGTTGAGCTCGACGAAGTCGTAGCCCTGCATGATCATGTAGTTGAATTCGAGGAACGACAGCGACTGGTCGCGGTCGAGGCGCAGCTTGACGCTGTCGAAGGACAGCATGCGGTTGACCGAGAAGTGCCGGCCGACATCGCGCAGGAACTCGACATAGTTGAGCTTCATCAACCAGTCGGCATTGTTGACCATCAGCGCGTCGGTCGGGCCGTCGCCATAGGTGAGCATCTTGCCGAAGATCTTCTTGATGCCGTCGATATTCTCCGCGATCTTCTCGACCGTCAGCAGCGACCGCTGGTCGTCCCGGAACGACGGGTCGCCGACCATGGAGGTGCCGCCGCCCATCAGCGTGATCGGGCGGTGCCCGGTCTGCTGGAACCAGTACAGCATGGTCACCGAGATCAGGTTGCCGATATGCAGGCTGGTCGCCGTGGCATCATAGCCCACATAGGCCGTGACTGGCCCCTTGCAGCAGGCAGCATCGAGTGCGGCGGCGTCGGAGACCTGATGGATCAGGCCGCGCTCATGCAGCACACGGAGAAAATCGGACTTGTAGCTGGTCATCGGGCTCGGACTCGGGTCTGACAGTTTTACGCCGTCTCAATGGCTGCACGGCATGCTGGCAAAGGCGGGCCGTGCCAGAGTGCCGTTAGGTATAAGATTGGGCGGTCCGGCACAAGTTTGGACCTGGGATCGGGGATCTGGCGTGAGCAAGGTGATGTGGGCGATCGGGCTGATGAGCGGGACCTCGCTCGACGGGGTCGATGTTGCCATGATCGAGACCGATGGAGAAAGCGTCGCATCTTTCGGGCCTTCGGCCTATCGGCCCTACAGCGAGACCGAGCGCGCGCTGCTGCGGCAGGCGCTGAGCGATGCCGTTGGGCTGAGCGACCGCAGCGCCCGGCCCGGCGTGCTGGCGGAGGCCGAACGGGTGGTCACGGTAGCCCATGCCGAGGCTGTCGAGGCTTTCCTGTCGGACCATGGAATAGCGCGCGACGCGGTCGATCTCGTCGGCTTTCACGGTCAGACCGTTTTACACCGGCCGGCCGATCGCCTGACGGTGCAGATCGGCGATGGGCAGGGATTGGCCGCGCGTCTGGGTGTCGCCGTCGTCTACGACTTGCGCGCGGCGGATGTTGCCGCGGGCGGGCAGGGGGCGCCGCTGGTGCCGGTCTATCATCGGGCGCTGTCGCGCGGCCTCGCCAGCAACGGTCCGTCGGTGGTCGTCAATATCGGCGGCGTTGCCAACATCACCTACATCGATGGCGAAACGCTGATCGCCTGCGATACCGGTCCCGGCAATGCATTGCTCGACGACTTCGTCCATGCGCAGACCGGGGAGCCATTCGATGCCGGCGGCGCGCTGGCGGCACGCGGTCAGGTAAACCACGCCTGGCTTGCCCGCGCTTTGCAGAACCCGTTCTTCACGCAGCCGCCGCCGAAATCGCTGGATCGCAATCACTTCGCTGCCTTGCGGGTGGAGGGCCAATCGTCGGCCGATGGCGCCGCCACGCTGACGGCGTTCACCGCGGCGAGCATCGCCGCCATTGCGCCGCTGCTGCCGAAGCCGCCGCTGACTTATATCGTCGCCGGCGGCGGCGCTCGGAACCCGACCCTGTTGGCGATGCTGCGTGAACGCGTCGCGCCCGCGACCGTCGAGAGTGCCGATGACCTCGGCTGGTCCGCCGATGCCATGGAGGCGCAGGCTTTCGCATTTCTCGCCGTGCGCAGCGTGCGGCAATTGCCGCTGACCTTTCCCGGCACCACCGGCGTCGCCACGCCGGCGACTGGCGGCGTCCGCGCGGGATAGATCCATCGGTGTACCGAAGTCCTCGCGATTGATTGCTGCGATGGCGAACGCGCTTGCCGTTAGCCGTCTGATATTGTTGCTGAAAGCACACAGCGCGCGAATGATGCTCCGTCAACGGGCCGCGGCCATTGTGTCGCATGGTTGTCGCCAACAGATTGACGCCGAGCCGCCGTGATTCACGGCCGAGAAAGACGCGATGCCGGATCACTGAACGTTGTGCGTTCGTTCCCGGCCTCCCATGGGGGCATCATGACGACGATCAGGACGACCATTCTCGGCTCGGCAGCAGCGTTGATGGCGATCGGCGGCGCCCAGGCGGCGGATTTGCCGCTCAAGGCGAAGGCCGTAGAATATGTCAAAGTCTGCTCGCTCTACGGCGCAGGCTTCTACTACATTCCGGGCACTGATACGTGCATCAAGATCGGCGGCGCCATCCGCATCGATACGACGATCAATGGCGGCCCGTATGATGCGCCGTACTGGCAGGGTGGTGCCGGTGGCAATGACCTTTGGACCAAGGACAATTACCTCACCCGTGATCGCATCAATCTGACGACGGATACCCGGACCTCGACCGAATACGGCACGGTTCGCGCTTACGCGAATTTCCAGCTCGATTTCACGCAGAACCGTGACAGTATTGCGGGCGGTTTCACTGAGGTCGATCTGGTCTTCATCCAATTCGCGGGCTTCACCTTCGGCAAGGCAGTCTCGCAATTCGATCCGCAATGGGCGCTGACCAAGCCCTATATCTCGTCCGGATTTCTGGCCGGTTCAAACAACACCACAGGCTTGCCGCAGATCGCCTACACCGCCGAGTTTGGTAATGGTGTGTCCGCCTCGATTGCGCTTGAGAACGCGTCGCCTTATCGCAATGCCGGCCTCTACAACACCGCAAACTTCATTGTCGCGCCGGGCGCCGGCCAGTTCGGAAATCAGCTGTACGGCGTCTCTTCCTACACGTTCCTCGGCAATTCCTATGGCGGCAACCACATTCCCGATATCGTCGGCAATGTTCGCCTCGATCAGAAATGGGGCTCGCTGCATTTCGGTGCGGCGATGCACACGATCACGCCGGGCTTCTATGGCGCCAATGAAAGCACGGGGCATCCCGACGATTCATATGGCTTCGCAGTCACTGGCGCCGTCGAATTCAAGAACTTGCCGACGGGCTCCGGCGACAGCCTGAAGATCGAGACGTCCTACGGCAAGGGCGCCACCAAATACGTGTTCGGCGGCGGCACGCTCGACACCCAGGGCGGCGGCCGTTTCGCCAAATTCGAGGGCAATACGGTCGGTTTCGGCTACTTGCTGGACGGCGTATTCGGCACCAATGGCCAGATCCAGCAAGCCGAGACCTGGCAGGTCAGCGCCTTTTACGAACATTACTGGAACACGGCGTGGCGCACCTCGCTGTTCGGTAATTACAGCCGCATTTCCTATGGCGACGGTGGCAATGCGTTGCTGGCTACGGCATTCAGTCCGGCCGGTGGCCGGCTGGGTACCAGTAGCGCGACGTCGCCGACGGGCACCAATGCAGGCAGCATCTCGGGCACCACCAGCAATTTCGATTTTGCGATCGCCCAGATCGGCACGCGGACGGCCTGGACGCCCGTGAAGAATCTCACGCTGTCGGCCGAGTTCACCTATACCCGCCTCGATCAGAATCTTGGCGGCACCTATACCGGCAACGTGACCGGCAGGCCTGCCGGCGTGACGTACGATATTCGCGACCAGAACCTGTACAACGGCTCGGTGCAAATCCTGCGGTCGTTCTGATCGCAGCGGCCCATAAACGAAAAAGCCCTCAGCCATTCGGCCGAGGGCTTTTTGTATCTTTTGCAGCCGTGCTCAGCGCACGTTGGCGAGACGCATGTCCAGATAGCTGGTGACCGATTCCATCAGCGGCTCGAGCTTGTTGTCGAAGAAGTGGTTGGCGCCTGGGATAACCTGCTGGTCGATCACGATGCCCTTCTGGGTCTTCAGCTTCTCGACCAGGGTGTTGACGTCCTTGGCCGGGACCACAGCATCCTTGTCGCCATGCACGATCAGGCCCGATGACGGGCAGGGTGCCAGGAACGAGAAGTCGTACAGATTGGCCGGTGGCGCGATCGAGATGAAGCCTTCGACCTCGGGGCGGCGCATCAAGAGCTGCATGCCGATCCAGGCGCCGAACGAGAAACCGGCGACCCAGCATGCGCGGGCTTCGGGATTGATCGACTGCGCCCAGTCGAGCGCGGCCGCGGCGTCCGACAACTCGCCGGTCCCATGGTCGAACGAACCCTGGCTGCGGCCGACGCCGCGAAAATTGAAACGCAGCACTGAAAAGCCGCGATGCACGAAGGCGTAATAGCACTGATAGACGATCTGGTGGTTCATCGTGCCGGCGAATTGCGGATGCGGATGCAGCACCATCGCGATCGGTGCGTTCTTCTGCTTGGCAGGATGGTAGCGGCCTTCGATACGTCCGGCGGGGCCTGCAAAAATAACTTCGGGCATCGTGATCCTTGGTCCCGTTCTCGGCGCGAACAGCCGGCCTCGCATGGACGCGGCGGCGGTCGTCGCGCCCTTGGAGGCGGGCGAGCGGTACCGCGGGACGCGGCGCCGGGTGGAGTGAAGGCCGCGTTCTACCATAAGCCGAGGGGCGAAAAGCAAGCATATTGAACGCCTGGCCTCGGTCTGTACGCGCATCATGCGGCAAACTGGTCTAAGACACGCCGACGATACGGCAGGAGAACAGGTTTGCCGCGCGAGCGTGTCTATCTTGATTGGAACGCGACCACCCCGCTGCGCCCGGAAGCGCGAGCGGCGATGCTGGCTGCCATGGATGCCGTCGGGAACCCGTCATCGGTCCATGCCGAGGGCCGGCAGGCGCGGCGCATCGTCGAGGACGCCCGGGTCGCCACCGCTGTCGCAGTGGGGGCCCAGGCGCGGCAGTTGGTGTTCACGTCCGGGGGAACCGAAGCCAATATGATGGCCCTTGTGCCGGGCATCGCCCGCAAAGGCGGCGCGCCGGTCGAGCGTCTCATCATATCAGCGGTCGAGCATCCCTCGGTGATGGCGGCTGGCCGATTTTTGCCGGAGGCGGTGACGGTGCTCGACGTCGATCACAATGGCGTCGTGGATCCGGTCCGGTTGCGGGCTCTGCTGACCGATCAGGCGCCGGCGCTGGTGGCTGTGATGCTCGCCAATAACGAAACCGGCGTGCTGCAGCCGATCGCCGAGATCGCCGACGTGGTGCATCAGGCGGGCGGCGTGCTGCATGTCGATGCAGTGCAGGCGTTCGGAAAAATTTCGTTTAATATGAGTGACTTACACATCGATCTGCTGTCAATCTCTGCCCATAAGGTCGGCGGCCCGAAGGGTGTCGGCGCGCTGCTGATCGGCGACGGCGTGAGCGGGCCGGCGCCGTTGTTGCGCGGCGGCGGGCAGGAGCTGTCGCGGCGGGCCGGAACCGAGAATGTCATTGGAATCGCTGGGTTTTCTGCTGCATCTCGCGCTGCTGTCGCTGCGCTGCCGGCAATGGCCGACATCACCGAATTGCGCAGAAATCTGGAGGCGGGGCTGCGGCAGCACAACGGCGTCACGGTATTCGCCCAAGATGCGCCGCGGCTGCCCAACACCATCCTGTTCGGCGCTCCCGGTCTACGCGCCGAGACCGCGGTGATCGGGTTCGACCTTGAAGGTATTGCGGTATCGTCGGGTTCCGCATGTTCATCGGGCAAGGTGCAGCCGTCCCACGTGGTCGCAGCGATGGGGTTCGGGCCGGAACTCACCCGCAGCGCGATTCGCCTCAGCCTGGGATGGTCGAGCACCCGAAAGGACGTCGATCGATGTCTTGAGGCTTGGAAAAAGCTCAGCGGCACATTACTTAAGCAGAGCGATGAAACAGAGGTTGAACGGTTCTAAGGCTGGTGATTTCCCCGCCGGAACGTCGTAAAGACCCTCGCAAGTTCTAAGATTTGGTTTGGTTTGATCCACCGCGGTCCTTGAAACCGCGAGCGGAGGATAGAATGGCTGCCGTACAAGAAACCATCGATCAGGTTCGCCTCATCGATGTCGATCAGTATCGTTATGGATTCGAAACCGATATCGAATCCGAACTCGCTCCCAAGGGTTTGAGCGAAGATATCGTCCGTTATATTTCCGCGAAGAAGAATGAGCCCGACTGGATGCTGCAATGGCGCCTCGAGGCCTATCGCCGCTGGCTGACCATGGAAGAGCCCACCTGGGCGCGTGTCGATTATCCGAAGATCGACTTCCAGGATCTTCATTACTATTCGGCGCCGAAGAAGAAATCGATCGCCTCGCTGGACGAGATCGATCCGGAAATTCTCAAGACATATGAGAAGCTCGGCATTCCCTTGCGCGAAGTCGCGATGCTGGAAGGCGTGGTGCCGCAGCCGGGTGACGAGGATCCGAACCGGCGCAAGATCGCCGTCGATGCGGTATTCGATTCGGTGTCAGTGGCGACTACGTTTCAGGCCGAGCTGAAGAAAGCCGGCGTGATCTTCATGCCGATCTCGGAAGCCATCCGCGAACATCCCGACCTGGTGAAGCAGTATCTCGGCACGGTGGTCCCGACCTCGGACAACTTCTACGCCACGCTGAATTCGGCGGTGTTTTCCGATGGCTCCTTCGTCTACATCCCGCCGGGCGTGAAGTGCCCGATGGAGCTGTCGACTTACTTCCGCATCAACGAGCGCAACACCGGCCAGTTCGAGCGCACGCTCATCATCGCCGACAAGGGCTCTTACGTGTCCTACCTTGAAGGCTGCACGGCGCCGCAGCGCGACGAGAACCAGCTCCACGCCGCCGTGGTCGAACTCATCACCCACGACGACGCCGAGATCAAATACTCGACGGTGCAGAACTGGTATCCGGGCAATTCGGAAGGCAAGGGCGGCATCTACAATTTCGTCACCAAGCGTGGTGACTGCCGCGGCAACAATTCCAAGATCTCCTGGACCCAGGTCGAAACCGGTTCGGCGATCACCTGGAAATATCCGAGCTGCATCCTGCGCGGCGACAATTCGCGCGGCGAGTTCTATTCGATCGCGATTTCGAACGGCTATCAGCAAGTCGATAGCGGCACCAAGATGATCCACCTCGGCAACAACACGACGAGCCGGATCATCTCCAAGGGCATCGCTGCCGGCAAGTCGCAGAACACCTATCGTGGTCTCGTCACCGCGCATCGCAAGGCGAAGAACGCGCGCAACTTCACCGCCTGTGACTCGCTGCTGATTGGCGATCAGTGCGGCGCGCATACGGTGCCGTATATCGAGGCGAAGAATTCCTCGGCGCTGTTCGAGCACGAAGCGACGACGTCGAAGATTTCGGAAGACGTGCTTTTCTATTGCATCCAGCGCGGCCTGAGCCAGGAAGAGGCCGTCGGCCTCGTGGTCAACGGCTTCGTCAAGGACGTGCTGCAGCAGCTGCCGATGGAATTTGCGGTCGAAGCGCAGAAACTGATCTCGATCAGTCTCGAAGGCTCGGTCGGTTAAGTCACGCACAGGTCCTCATCCTGAGGCGCCGCGCGGCGGCGTCTCGAAGGATGAATGGGAAGTCATCGTTTCGGTCCGTCCTTCGAGAGGCGCGCAAGAGCGCGCTCCTCAGGACAAGGGCCAGTTATAGAGGAAAACCAAATGCCCGCATTGCTCGAAGTCAAAAACCTGCAGGTCCGTGTCGAGGAGCGTGAGATTCTCCATGGGCTGACACTCACCGTGAATGCCGGTGAAGTGCACGCTATCATGGGCCCGAACGGTTCGGGCAAGTCCACGCTGTCGCACGTCATCGCCGGCAAGCCGGGCTATGAAGTCACCGGCGGCGAGATCCTGTTCAAGGGCGAAGACTTGCTGGAGATGGAAGCCGATGAGCGCGCAGCCAAGGGCGTATTCCTGGCGTTCCAGTATCCGGTCGAAATCCCGGGCGTCGCCACAATGACCTTCCTGCGCACTGCGTTGAACGCGCAGCGCAAGGCGCGCGGCGAGAGCGAATTCTCGACTCCCGATTTTCTCAAGAAGGTGCGCGAAGTCGCGGCCTCGTTGAACATCCCGCAAGACATGCTCCGACGCGGCGTCAATGTCGGCTTCTCCGGTGGTGAGAAGAAGCGCAACGAGGTGCTGCAGATGGCGCTGTTTCAGCCGAGCCTTTGCATCCTCGACGAAATGGATTCCGGCCTCGACATCGATGCGCTGCGCATCGCTTCCGAAGGCGTCAACGCGCTCCGCTCCAGCGAGCGCGCCATGGTGGTCATCACCCACTATCAGCGACTGCTGAACTACATCGTGCCCGACCACGTGCATGTGATGTCCAGGGGGCGCGTGGTGAAAACCGGCGGCAAGGAACTGGCGCTCGAGCTCGAAGCCTCGGGTTACACCCAGTACGAAGACGTCGCGGCCTGAGTGAGACCATCATGAATGTAGCAGTTGCAAAAACGACGGGCGCGACGCTGGACGGCACCTTTGCCGCCGCGCGCGGTCGTCTGCCCGGTACCGGGCCGGTGGTCGAGACGCGCCAGCGCGCATTCGATCAGTTCGCCGTCAACGGTCTGCCGACCCGTCGTGTCGAGGAATGGAAATACACAGATCTGCGCCGGTTGCTCGGCGATGTCGCGCCGCTGGCCGGCGCACCGGATCAGGCCGCACTGGCTGAAGCCCGCAAGGCTGTCGCTGCCCTGAAGGATGGCGAAACACAGAAGCTGGTGCTGGTCGATGGCGTGTTCGCCGCCGACCTATCCAATTTCAGTGCCGGCAACGGCGTCACCGTGCACGCGCTGAGCGCCGTGCTGGCGGATGACACCAGCGCTGTGCGCGCCGATCTGCTGCTCAGCACCGTCAATGATCCGATGCTGGCTCTCAATGCAGCCTTCGCCACCGACGGCGTCATCATCAGCGTCGCCGACGGCATCGATTGCGCGACGCCGCTGCAGATCGTGCATGTCAGCACCAGGCCGAACATGGCCGCCTTCACCCGTTCGCTGATCCGCATCGGCAGCAAGGCCAAGGCGACGCTGGTCGAGACCTTTGTCTCCACCGGTAGCGCCAAGGCGTACCAGGTTCATGACACGACTGTGATGTGGGTCGGCGACGACAGCGAGTTGCAGCATGTTCGCGTGATGGAAGACGCGCATGACGCAGCCAGCATCGCCAGCGCCATCGTGACGGTGGGGGCACGCGCCAAGTTCAACACGTTCAGCCTGACCACCGGTGGCGGCGTCAGCCGCTATCAGAGCTTCATCACCCTGGCCGGCGAGAATTCCGAACTGTCCACCAACAGCGTTCATCTGCTGCGTGGTCAGCAGCATGGCGACTGCACCTTCGTCATCGATCACGCCAAGCCGGGCTGCCTCAGCCGCGAGACGTTTCGCGCAGTGCTCGACGATCGCGCCCATTCGGTATTCCAGGGCAAGATCAGCGTGCATCAGATCGCCCAGCAGACCGACGGCAAGATGATGTCGCGGGCGCTGCTGCTGTCGGACGATGCCGAGATCGACAACAAGCCCGAACTCGAAATCTTTGCCGACGACGTGCAATGCGGTCACGGCGCCACCGTCGGCGCGCTCGATGACAGCCTGTTGTTCTATCTGCGCGCCCGCGGCCTTCCCGAGAAGGAGGCGGAGTCGTTGCTGATCCAGGCTTTTGTCGGCGAGGCGCTGGAGTCGATCGTCAATGACGACCTGCGTGACGTAGCGATCGGTGCCGCCGAGCGCTGGTTGGGAGCGCGTGGGTAGTCGTCATTGCGCGCGGTGCGAAGCAGTCCAGTCTGTTTTGAGATTGTTCGTCGCTTCGTTCCCCGCAATGACGGAGAGAACGTGATGCGAATGAGAAAGTTGTTTCATCGATGAGTGATCATCCGGCGGTTATCAACGGCTCCTACGACGTCGCCCTGATCCGCGAGGATTTCCCGGCGCTGGCGATGCAGATCTATGGCAAGCCGCTGGTCTATCTCGACAACGCGGCCTCGGCGCAGAAGCCGAATGCGGTGCTCGATCGCATGACCGAGGCCTACAAGTCCGAATATGCCAATGTGCATCGCGGGCTGCATTACCTCGCCAATGCCGCGACCGACGCCTATGAAGGCGCGCGCACCAAGGTACAGCACTTCCTCAATGCCAAGCGCCCGGAAGAGATCATCTTCACGCGCAACGCAACCGATGCACTCAACACCGTGGCGGCATCGTTCGGCGGCGAGAACATCAAGGAAGGCGACGAGATCGTGCTCTCGATCATGGAGCACCATTCCAACATCGTGCCGTGGCACTTTCTGCGTGAACGGCAGGGCGCCGTTATTAAATGGGCGCCGGTGGATGACGAGGGCAACTTCCTTATCGACGAGTTTGAAAAACTGTTGACCGATCGCACCAAGATCGTGGCCATTACGCAGATGTCGAATGCGCTCGGCACGCTGGTGCCTGTCAAGGAAGTCACGGCCATTGCCCATGCGCGTGGCATTCCGGTGCTGGTGGACGG
>SDZE01000079.1 GCA_004173095.1 Bradyrhizobiaceae bacterium | reverse complement strand
CGGCTGCGCCCCCTCTCCCGCCGTTGCGGGGGAGGGTTGGGGTGGGGGAAAGCCACAAACTCCGCCCTCCCCCTTCGGCCACATCAACGCCACCGTCTCCGAGAGATCGCCGACATAATCGTAAGACAATTCGAACAATACCGGATCAGTCCGCGACGCGATCAGATCCCGTATCAGCCCAGCCTTCGCATGCTTGAACGACAGCGCGCCGGTCAGCGCCGCCAGCGCATATCCGCGATCGGGATCGGGTACTTCGCGGAAATAGCCGACCAGCAGCCGCAGCTTGTTGTTGCGGCCGGGCTCATAAGCGAGGCGATCAAGCAGTTCGGCGAAGCGATTCATGCGTCGGCGCTTTCGCCGGCCGGAAGCGCTTCTTCCTCCTCCTCGTCGCCATAGCCGACCAGCGCCAGCGGCCGCGCGATCAGCCCCTTGCTCTGGCACCAATGCACCAGCGCATCCTCTTGCCCATGGGTGACCCAAATCTCGCCGGCACCTGTGGCGCCGATGGTGGCGCACAGGCCGTCCCAGTCGGCATGATCGGACACGATCAAAGGCAGTTCAATGCCGCGCTGCCGTGCCCGCGCGCGGACGCGCATCCAGCCGGACGCAAACGCCGTCACTGGATCGGGAAAACGTCGGGTCCAGACATCGGAGGTCGCCGACGGCGGTGCCAGCGTGATGGTGCCGGCCAATTCGGCCTTCTTTACGCCTTTCACCGGACGCAACTCGCCAAGATCGATGCCGCGTTCCTGATAGTAATACGAGATCTTCTCCATCGCGCCATGCAGATAGATCGGCGCGTCATAGCCGGCCTCGCGAATGAGCTTGATGACCCGCTGCGCCTTGCCAAGTGAATAGGCGCCCACCAGATGTGCGCGATCGGGAAACAGCGCGACCGAGGCCAGCAGCTTGCGCACTTCATCGGCCGCATCGCCATGGCGAAACACCGGCAACCCGAACGTCGCCTCGGTGATGAACACATCGCACGGCACCACCTCGAACGGCGTGCAGGTGGGATCATGCGCATCCTTGTAATCGCCGGACGCGACAATGCAGGTGCCCTTGCAGGTCACCGCGATCTGAGCGGAGCCGAGCACATGCCCGGCCGGATGGCATGATATGGTGACGTCACCGAGCTTCAGCGTCTCGCCGTAGGAAATCTCCTGGGTGCTGCCGGCAAAATTCTCCCCGTAACGCAGCCGCATCATGTCGAGCGTTTCCCGCGTCGCCAGCACGGCGCCGTGGCCGGGGCGGGCATGATCGGAATGGCCGTGGGTGATGACCGCACGATCGACCGGCCGGACCGGATCGATGTGGAATCCACCCGGCTTGCAAAGCAGACCGGCGGGTTCGGGAATCAGAATGTCTTGCGGGCGCATGGTCATGATATAGGCCCGCACGGGGTTGGTTGGAGTCCTCGTGCGAACGCCCCTCGCCCTGCCCGGTTCCCTATGGCGCAAATGTTCATGTCATCCGGCGAAATGATCGCCGACCGTCGTTTCGATTATGGGCGTGATCTGGACCTGCGCGGCGATCTGGCGGGAGCCGCCGACCTGTTCCTGCAGGCAATCGACCTGGCGCCGGATTTTGCCTCGGCCTGGTTTGCGCTCGGCGATGTTCGCGAGCGGCAGGGCGACACGACCGGTGCTATCGCCGCTTTCAAGCGTGCAAAAACGGCCAATGGCGTCGATTTTCTCGGGGCAGACTTGCGACTGTTGCGGCTCACCGGCGGCCGACCGGAGGCTATGTCACGGCAATACGTCACCACGCTGTATGATCAATACGCCGCCAAATTCGAGAAATCCCTGGTCGGCGACCTCGGCTATCGCGGCCCCGCGCTGCTGTTCGAATCGGTCTCCGCGGCTTGCACTGCGCAGGCGCGGCCGATGCATTTTCACCGCGCCATCGATATAGGTTGCGGCACCGGCCTCGCTGCACGGGCGTTCGCGCCATGCATCGATGCGTTCACCGGCATCGATATTTCGGCAGAGATGATCAAGCGCGCAGAGGCCACCGGGCTCTACGAATCACTTTCGACCGGTGATGCCGTCGAAGAGTTGGGCCATCAAGCGAGCGGCTGCGCCGATCTGGTGATTGCCGCCGACATGATGATCTACATTCACGACCTCGCGCCGCTGTTTGCGGAAGTCGCGCGCGTGCTGCAGCCGGGTGGGCTGTTCGCCTTCACCGCCGAGACGCATGATGGTGACGGCATCGTGCTCGGCGCCGGCCTGCGTTTTGCGCAAAGCGAAGCGCATTTGCGCGGCTTGCTCGATGACGCCGGACTTCTCCTGCAGAGCATCGATCATGCGTCGATCCGCACCGAGCGCGACGTGCCAGTGCCGAGCCTGGTGATGGTGGCGACAAAACCTTAGTCCCTCGTCGTCATTGCAAGCGACGCTAAGCAATCCAGGTCTAGCGAAAGGCTGGATTGCTTCGCTTCGTTCGCAATGACGGAAGTGGTTCGGTCGAAAAAATCCCGACCGCGAGGCCGGGATTTGTCGTCGTTCCGACTGAATGTCGCGATCAGTACTTCGCAACGACCGGGCTGTTGAAATGATAGTTCACGCCGGTGCGGAAGATGTGTTCCTTGACGTTGGACGTCACGGCGACGGTGCCCGCGCCTGCGACCAGCGTGTCGGTGGCAGAGCCGAGATCGACATAGAGATATTCACTCTTGCTGGTCCAGTTCGGCCCGAACATACCGAAGAACTTGAACGGCCGCTCGATGCCGCCGCCGACGGTCCAACCGCTGCGGCTGCCGGACAAAGTGGTATCAATGGCCGGGCCGTTGCCGACCGCGGTGATGCGCGTCTTCACGCCGCCATAGGCATAGCCGGCGGTGCCGTACAACAGCGTCGAGCCGACCGAATAGCCGAGCCGACCGCGCACCGTGCCGAGCCAGGGCAGCTTCGCATCGAAGGAGGCATTCTGCGCCGCGAGGCAGCGCGTGATGCAGGCATCGTTGTCGCGCTGGGTCGCGCCCTGGATATCGGCCTCGATGCCGGCCACCCAATTAGCCGCCTGCCAGTTGTAACCGACCTGACCGCCGCCGATGAAGCCATCTGGCGACAGGTTGAAGAACTCGTTGGCGCCGGAGCCGACGAATGAACTGCGATTGCGCGACGACGCGCCGCCGGCATTGCCGCCGAGATAGAGGCCCGCCCAGTTCGCCGGTGCCGGAGCCACATAGGTGCCGTTGCCGCCGATGCGATAGTTCAGGCCGACGCGATAGATGCGCTCGCGGATGTTGCTGTTGAGGGTCTGGTTGCCGTTCTCGAACACATCGCTCTTGTTGCCGAGATTGACATAGAGCGCCTCGATCTTGGCGCTCCAGTTGCCGCTAAGCGCGGCCTCGACGCCGCCGCCATAGGTCCAGCCGTGATGCATGCGATTGCCGAAATCGGTGACACCGATGGCGGCCTGATTGAGCGTGGTCCGCACATTGCCGTAGGCATAACCCGCCGTGGCGTAGCTGAAGATCGGCCCATCGCTGCGGCCGATGCGGCCGCGCACCGTGCCGAACCAGTCGAGCCGCTGATCAAAGGCAGTGGCTTCGCCGATCCGTAGATTGGTGTAATCGTCGCGCAAGCCAGCACCCTGGATGTCGGCCTCGATGCCGAGCACCAGTGGTCCGAAAAAAGAACCTGTCTGCCAGTTATAGCCGATCTGCCCGCCGCCGATCGCACCTTGAGGCGCCAGATGCGTGGTGTTGAACGACGTCCCGCCGAAGCCGGCCAACTCGGTCTTGTTGCGGCCAAGGCCGATACCGGCATTGGCGCCGATATAGAAGCCAGTCCAGTCATAGACCGATGTGATGGGGGCCTTGAGATAGGGGTTCTTGACCGCCATGTCGGCCGCCTGAACCGCGCAAGAGGTGCCGAACAGCGCTACAGTCGTGACGACGAGATATTTCAAGATAGCCCCCATAAACGCCGTGAGAGTACACCATAGCTGATTGGGGCGACCGCGCTATAGCGCCGCAGGCACGGTCACGGCGATACGCTCTTGCTGAGACGTGCACGCAAACAAAAACCCCGGCCTTTCGGCCGGGGCTTTGCTGTTTGACGCTTTTGTTATCGTGATCAGTACTTCGCAACGACCGGGGTGTTGAAGTGATAGTTCAGGCCGGTGCGGAAGATGTGCTGGGTGACGCCGGTGGTGTTGACCACGCCCGGAGCGACGACATCGGTCTTTTCGCCGAGATCGACATAGAGATATTCGGTCTTGCTGGTCCAGTTCGGTCCGAACAGGCCGAGCAGCTTGAACGGCGTCTCGATGCCGGCGCCTGCAGTCCAGCCGCTCTGGGTGTTGGAGAAGCTGGTCGATCCGCCAACCGTGTTCAGCGTGGTCTTCACGCCGCCGTAAGCGTAACCGCCGGTGGCATAGAACAGGGTCGAGCCGACCGAATAACCGAGACGGCCGCGGACGGTGCCGAACCATGGCAGCTTGTGATCGTAATTGACGGTACCGAGAACGACGGTCGTCTTGTTGTCGCGCTGGCTGGAAGCCTGGATGTCGGTTTCGATGCCGTAGACCCAGTTGGCAGCCTGCCAGTTGTAGCCGATCTGACCACCACCGTTGATGCCATCGGGGTTCAGGCTGAACTGCTCGCCGGGGCCACCGACCGGGCCGAGATAGGTGCGATCACGACCGGTGCCGGAGCCGACGTTGCCGCCGAGATACCAGCCGGTCCAGTTGGCTGCCACCACCGGGGTGTAAGCGCTGTTGCCGCCGATGCGGTAGTTCAGACCGACGCGGAAGATGTTCTCACGCAGTTCGGTGTTGGCCAGCTGAGCCGGCGGGCCGAAGGCTACGCCGGTGCGGTTGCCGAGGTTCAGATAGAGATATTCGAGCTTGCCGGTCCAGTTGCCGCCCAGCGCAGCTTCAACGCCGCTGCCGACGGTCCAGCCGGTCGCGGTGCGATCCTGCGTAAAGGTGCCGACGCCGGCTTCGACGATGGTGCTCTTGACGTTCCCGTAAGCAAAACCGCCGGTGACGTAGCTGAGAACCGGGCCATGAGCGATACCAACGCGACCACGCACGGTGCCGAACCAATCAGAGCTGGTGCCGTATTGAACGCTGTTCGGACCGTTGGGGCCGAGCACGCTGGCGCCGCCGCCCGACAGGTTACCGCCCTGGATGTCGGCTTCGATGCCATAAACGATCGGGCCGAGCAGCGAATCGGCCTGCCAGTTCCAGCCGATCTGAGCGCCACCGAAACCGCCCTGCGGCGAACGGTAGATCGAGTCATTGCCGGTGTAGCTGTGCAGGATGCGATCGCGACCGATGCCTGCACCGGCGTTCACGCCCATGTAGAAGCCGGTCCAGTTGTAGACGGCGACGATGGGCGCTTTGTAATACGGGGCCTTCGCGGCCATGTCAGCAGCCTGGGCGGTGACGGCGGTTCCGATCAGCGCGGCGCTGGCGAGAAGAATACGTTTCATGGTGGACCCCATTTCGAATTGTTCGGAGACGATACGGGAGTCGGGTCCATCTGGCTGTATCCGCATAGCCACACCTGACCAGATTGCGCCAGACTGTGCGCCCCGGAATTGACGGTTAAATAAGTGTTTCATCAGCATTTTCTGCCAATGCGCGAAGCGACATTGCGCGCCGGTGCAGAGCTTTTCCCTCGAATACCCTGCCGCGGCAAAAAGGCCTGCCGGCATGAAGGGATTGCCAAGGCTGTTTCGCCCGCACAGGATGCCATCCGGCCGGAAGACCGCGAGCACGCGGCGATGGCTCAAACACGCCCGTAAGAGGCGGACATCAGGGAGAAACACGACATGTCTTCACGCCACCATTGCGTCCTCACGCTCACGGCCGGTGCCGCGATGCTCGCGGCTGTCAGCACCACAGCCCTTGGGGCGGACAAAAAATACGATCCGGGCGCCAGCGACACCGAGATCAAGATCGGCCAGACCGTGCCGCATAGCGGCCCCGGCTCGCTTTACGGCGTGCTCGGCCGGGTCGGTGAGGCCTATTTCCAGATGCTCAACGAGAAAGGCGGCATCAACGGCCGGAAAGTGAAGTTCCTCTCGCTGGGGCGTGCCGCAGCTGCTGCTCAACACCGGCGCTTCGAAATGGAACGACCCGAAGAACTTCAAATGGACCATGGCCGGATTGCCGCTCTATCCGACCGAAGCCCGCATTCTGGCCAAGCATGTCGTTAGCGTAAAACCCAATGCCAAGGTCGGCATCCTCTATCAGAACGATGATTTCGGGCGCGATTTCCTCGGCCCGTTCAAGGATGAACTGGCCAAGGCCGGCGGCACGGCCAAGGTGATCGCGGAAGTCACCTACGACCTCACCGATCCAACCATCGATTCGCAGCTGATCAATCTGGCCAAGTCGGGCGCGGATGTTTTCTACAATATCAGCACCGGCAAGGCGACGTCGCAGTCGATCCGCAAGGTCGCCGAACTCGGATGGAAGCCGCTGCATCTGCTCTCGGCCGGCTCGACCGGCCGCTCGATTCTCAACGCCGCCGGCATCGAGAATGCGAAGGACATCGTCGCGATCCGTTATTCGAAGGAGGTGGGCACACCGCAGTTCGAGAAGGATCCCGAAGTGATGGCCTTCGAGGAACTGCGCAAGAAATACCTGCCCAATGTCGATCCGGACAACACCATCGCTTATGCCGGCTATGGCCAGGCCGTGGCCATGGGTGAAATTTTACGACGTTGCGGCGACGATCTCACCCGCGCCAATGTGCTGAAGCAGGCCCAGAACCTCACCGGCTTTCACTCGCCCTATATGCTGGACGGCGTGACCTATAGCTACACGCCGGACAATTACACGCCAATGAAGACGCTCTATATTTCCATCTTCAACGGCAAGGACTGGGATATCTCCGAGAAGCCGATGACCGAGTAACTAGTAGGGTGGGCAAAGCGAAGCGTGCCCACCACCCCGGTTCAAAAAGAATGGTGGGCACGGCACAAAAGCGCCTTTGCCCACCCTTCGCCCCGGCTCGCAATGGCGGGTCCGAGTGCCTAAGTTGGGCCTGTGCCACCGCGTAAATCCGCCCGCAAACCTGACCTCCTGCCCGAGACCTTTACCCGC
>SDZE01000179.1 GCA_004173095.1 Bradyrhizobiaceae bacterium | reverse complement strand
CGCTCACGGCATTGCTTCCCGACAAGGAGGCCGCATGCCCAAGTATCATTTCGAAATCATCGACGGTTTTCGCCTGGAAGATCCGATGGGCCAGGACTGCAGCGATGACGCGCAGGCCAAGACCGTGGCCGATGGCATAGCCAACCATATCGCCGAAGACATTCAGCGCGACGATCAGACCCGCGCAGTAGTGGTGCTCGACGACAGCGGGACAGAAGTCTATCAGACTGCCATCGACGACGAATCGGACACTTCATCTTTATCTTCGGACAAGTGAACCGACGTGCTTGACGAGTTCCGAACCATCCGGGGAAAACACGCCATGTCCAGATTGTTATTGGCGAGCGCAGCGGCCGCTCTTATTGCCGGGACAAGCTTCGTGAGCGCTAAGACCGCGGGCGACGCCGCGGGCGCCGTTACGAGCAGCGATGCGCCCGCCGGCAGCATGGACAACAGCGGCGGCACCGTGCGCGGTGGGGCTGAGGATCGCGCCGCTCCCGCCGTCAATAGCGTGCCGGACAAGCGCGATGAAGCTACCGACACCACCAACACGTCGGACCAGAAACAACCTGCCGTCAAGCAGAGCGAGCCCGACGACAAGGTGGAGCGCGACAACGGTAAGCGACGTGCCACCGACTAACCTCGCGTTATGCCCGGATTACCCTCATCGATCGCGCAATTTATGATCGTGGCTCGATCGGTGCATAAGCGCACAAGCGCGGCTGAGGAGAATGAAAGGGAACTCGCCTTACATTCCGTGCTGCGGTTCGCTGGTCGCTTGGCCGTCAATTTGCTGGTCGCATTGACATTTTAACAACCAGTCAAGGTATTTGGCTGGGGGAACCGCCGACTGCTAGGCTTCCCCTATCCGCCGAGGTTACCTATAACCCCCGGCAGAACCGCGCGTTTGCGCCCTGTCGCCTGTCCGGGACCCTCGATGGCCAACTCAGCCGCCAATACGATCTTCGTCCTCAACGGCCCCAATCTCAATCTGTTGGGGATCCGGGAGCCGGATACGTATGGCCATGCCACGCTCGCGGATGTGGAAGCACTGTGCGCCGAGGCCGCCGCGCGTTATGGCTGCGCCGTCGATTGCCGGCAGTCGAATGTCGAGGGCGAGTTGGTCAACTTCATTCACGATGCGCGCACCAAGGCGATCGGCATCGTCATCAATGCCGGCGCCTATTCGCATACATCGATCGCGATCCATGACGCACTGGTGGGGGTCAAGGTGCCGACCGTCGAAGTGCATATCAGCAACGTCTACACCCGCGAAGATTTTCGCCATCACTCGTTCACGGCCCGCGCCGCCTTTGCCAGCCTGTGCGGCTTCGGCATCGAAGGCTATCGCCTCGCGATTTCCGGTCTCGCCGCCAAGCTCGGCAAGACCCCGCTCACCTGATCAAACCCACTCCTTCAACTATCGGATTGCCCATGGCCCGTAAGCCCACTCCCGCCAAAGCCGCCGCCCCGACCGTCGCCGCACCGCAAGCTGCCTCGGCCGATAGCGCTTTCATTCGCGAGCTCGCGCAGTTGCTCAACGAAACCAATCTGACCGAGATCGAGGTCGAGCGGTCGGGCCTGCATGTGCGGGTCGCACGCGAGATCCACGTTACCGCCGCGCCCGCGCCAGCCTATGCACCAGCGCCCGTCGCTGCCGCGCCTGCTCCAGCTCCGGTGGCCGCCATTGCCGCAGCAGTTGCACCGTTGGGCCCGGACTACAGCAAGCATCCGGGCGTGGTGCCATCGCCGATGGTCGGCTCCGCCTATCTCGCGCCCGAGCCCGGCAAGCCGCCATTCGTCAGCGTTGGCACCAAGGTGACGGCCGGGCAGACCCTGATCATCATCGAAGCCATGAAGACCATGAACCAGATCCCCGCGCCCCGCGCTGGCACGGTGACCCAGATCCTGGTCGAGGACGGCGCGCCCGTCGAATACGGCGAACCTCTCGTCATCATCGAATAACGACTTCAATACCTCAGACGACGGAACGCCATGTTCGAAAAAATCCTGATCGCCAATCGCGGCGAGATCGCATTACGCATTCTGCGCGCCTGCAAGGAGCTCGGCATCGCGACCGTCGCCGTGCATTCCACGGCCGATGCCGACGCCATGCATGTCCGCCTCGCCGACGAGAGCGTATGTATCGGACCGCCGGCGTCGAAGGACAGCTACCTTCACATTCCGTCGCTGCTCGCCGCCTGCGAGATCACCGGTGCCGATGCGGTGCATCCCGGCTATGGCTTCCTGTCCGAAAATGCCCGCTTCGCCGAGATCCTTGGTGACCACAATCTCGCTTTCATCGGGCCCAAGGCGGAGCATATCCGCACCATGGGCGACAAGATTGAAGCCAAGAAGACCGCCAAGCGCCTCGGCATCCCCGTGGTGCCGGGTTCCGACGGCGGAGTCGGTCCCGATGACGACGCCATGGCGATCGCCCGGGAGATCGGTTTCCCGGTGCTGGTGAAAGCCGCTGCCGGCGGCGGTGGCCGCGGCATGAAGGTCGCGCATACCGAGGACGACCTCCTGATGGCGTTGTCCACTGCGTCGAACGAGGCCAAGGCTGCATTCGGTGACGCCTCGGTCTATCTCGAAAAATACCTGACCAAGCCCCGCCACATCGAAATCCAGGTGCTCGGCGACGGCCGTGGCGGTGCGCTGCATCTCGGCGAGCGCGACTGCTCGCTGCAGCGCCGCCATCAGAAGGTCTGGGAAGAAGGCCCCTCACCGATCCTGTCTCCCGAAGCGCGCGCCCGGATCGGCGGCATCTGCGCCAAGGCGATGCAGGACATGAAGTACCTCGGCGTCGGCACCATCGAGTTCCTGTATGAGGACGGCGAGTTCTATTTCATCGAAATGAACACCCGCATCCAGGTCGAGCATCCCGTCACCGAGATGATCACCGACATCGACTTGGTGCTGGAACAGATCCGCATCGCCGCCGGCGGCGACCTGCCCTGCACCCAGGACGAGATCAACCTCATCGGCCATGCCATCGAGTGCCGCATCAATGCGGAAAATCCGGAAACCTTCCGGCCTTCGCCTGGCACCATCACCCAGTATCATCAGCCCGGTGGCCTCGGCGTCCGCATCGATAGCGCGGTCTATCAGGGCTACAAGATCCCGCCCTTTTACGACTCGCTGGTCGGCAAGCTGATCGTGCATGGCAAGAACCGGCCGGAATGTCTGATGCGGCTCCGCCGGGCGCTGGACGAGATCGTGGTCGATGGCATCGAGACCACCCTGCCGCTGTTCCGAAAGCTCGCCCGCGAACAGGACATAATTGAGGGCGACTACCACATCCATTGGCTCGAGGAGTATCTGGCCCGGACGCTGGTGAAATAGCCAAAATTATTTCGACGGCGGCGGAACCAACCAACGAGATCGGCGTTTTCGCGGTACCGGGGCACTCCCGGTTCCCTGGGGGACTTGTGAAAATTCTGGCCGATAACGCGCGAGCGCGTCATGACTGCTGATGCAGCGCGTAAACGAGCATTTTGGCAGATTCTCCTGCTATCAGCGGGATTGCTCGTACTGGTTGCCATCAGCACCACGTCGGTTGTGTTGGTCAACCAGGCGCGTAAAGCCTCGTCTTGGGTGGTCCACACCGTCGAGGTCGAGAACCAGATCGCGACCCTGTTGCTGGAAATCCGCCGCGCCGAGAGTGCCGCACGTGCTTTTCTGCTGAATTCGCAACAGACCTTCCTGCGCGAGCACGAGGATGCGGTCGCCGTCATCCTGCCAGGTATCAACAAGCTCGCTGCCATCACATCGGACAATCCGGTGCAGGTCGAGAACATGAAGCGGCTACGACCGGCCGTGATGGAGCGAATCGGCGAATTTGCGCGCGCCGTCAATTTCGTGAAGCAGAACGATACGCCGTCGGCGGTGGCCATGCTGCCGCAGACAGGCGCCGGCCCCGCCGTGCAGACGATCGCCGATGCGAGCCGCGCGATGCGGCAGGAAGAAGAAAAGCTGTTTGTCGAGCGCACCCGCACCGCCGACGAGACCCAGCAGCTCGCCTCGATCGTCACCGTCGCCGGCTCCGCTCTGGTGGTGCTGCTGGCCGCGTTGTCGGTGTTTCTGGTTCGTCGCTCGTCGAATGCGCGCGATACGGCCGAAGAGCAGCTCCGCCTCAACAACCTCAACCTCGAAGCCACCGTGCAGGAGCGGACTGCCGACCTGCGCGAGGCCAATGAGGAAATCCAGCGCTTCGCCTATATCGTCAGCCACGACCTGCGTTCGCCGCTGGTCAATATCATGGGCTTCACCAGCGAGCTCGACGAGCTGCGCGGCGACATCTTCCGCCGCATCGCCACGCTGGCCAACGAGCAGCCCGTGGTGCCCGGCACCGACGGCAATCTGCCCGAGCCGGCGCTGCCGGCCGAAGACAAGCAATTGTCCGCCGACTTCAGCGAAGCACTCGGATTTATCAAGTCGTCGATCGGCAAGATGGACCGGCTGATCAGCGCCATTCTCAATCTGACGCGCGAAGGTCGCCGCGAATTCCGGCCGGTGAAGATCGACAGTCGCGAGTTGATCGAGACCATCGCTTCCACCGTTGCGCATCAGGCGGCGGAGACCGAAACCACGATTCATGTCGAGCCGCTGCCGGAAATCATCAGCGACCGTCTGGCGCTCGAACAGATCTTCGGCAACCTGATCGACAACGCGCTGAAATATCTCAAGACCGGCGTGCCCGGCGACATCCGCGTCAAGGGCCGCGCGAAGATGGGCTTCATCGTCTACGAAGTCATCGACAACGGTCGCGGCATCGATCCGAAAGACCATCAGCGGATATTTGATCTTTTCCGCCGGGCGGGTACACAAGACAAACCCGGTCAGGGCATCGGCCTGGCCCATGTGCGCGCCCTTGTGCGCCGGCTCGGCGGCACCATGTCGGTGTCCTCAGAACTCGGCAATGGCAGCACTTTCACCGTCACGTTGCCCGCCAAATGGACGGGCAAGAGCAGGAACGAAACTTCATGAGCAGTCCCGTCACCATCATCATGATCGAAGACGACGAGGGTCATGCCCGCTTGATTGAGCGCAACATCCGGCGCTCCGGTGTCAACAATGAGATCAAGCCGTTCACAAACGGTACAGACGCCCTCACTTATCTGTTCGGCACGGATAGCTCCGGCGCTGCACATAAAGGCGAAGCCCTGTTGATCCTTCTGGATCTCAATCTTCCCGACATGACCGGCATCGACATCCTGCGCCGCGTCAAAGAGAACGAATTTCTTAAATATGCACCGGTCGTGGTGTTGACCACCACCGACGACGCGCAGGAAATCAAGCGCTGCTACGAGCTGGGATGTAACGTCTACATCACCAAGCCCGTGAACTACGAAAACTTCGCCAACGCTATCCGCCAGCTCGGCCTCTTCTTCTCCGTGATCCAGGTTCCGCAAGCGACCCCATGACCTCAACTGCCACGCCCACGCTGTTGTATATCGACGACGACGCCGGTCTGGCGCGGCTGGTGGAGCGCGGCCTCAAGCGGCAGGGCTATCAGGTCGAGCATCGCGACAACGGCGAGTCCGGCATCGAACGCATCAAGGCGGGTGGCATCGACGTCATCGCTCTGGATCAGTACATGCCGGGCCTCGACGGGCTCGAAGTGCTGGACCTGATCCAGAAATTGCCGTCACCGCCGCCGGTCGTGTTCGTCACGGCATCACAGGACAGCAAGATCGCAGTTACCGCGCTGAAGGCCGGCGCCGCGGACTATCTCGTCAAGGATACCCAGGGCGACTTCATTCCGCTGCTCACGGTCGCCTGCGATACGGCAATTCGACAGGCCGCGATCATGAAGGCGCGCGACGACGCCGAAGCCGAAGTGCATGCGTCGCGTGACCGCTACGCGGCCTTGGCTGCCGAGCGTGAAGTGCTGCTGCGTGAGGTCAATCACCGTGTCGGCAATTCACTGCAGATTATCGCCTCGCTGCTGCATCTGCAGGCGAGTTCCGCCCGTGAGGATGACGTCAAGGTCGCACTCACCAATGCGATGGGTCGCGTCGCCGCGGTCGCGCAGGTGCATCGTCGCCTCTACACGTCGCACGACCTCAACAGTGTGCTGCTCAACCAGTATCTCGAAGCCCTGCTCGAGGATCTGCGCCGCTCTGCAGAAGGCAACCGGATGTCGCGGCTGACGCTGAAGTCGGAGTCGATCGAGATCGATCCCGACCGCGCCGTTGCGATCGGCATCATCGTCAATGAGCTGGTGATGAACGCGGTCAAATACGCCTATCCCGACGGCGCCGGACCGATCCATGTGGTGCTGAGCAGCCAAGGCGACGACCTGGAATTGTCCATCACCGACGATGGCGTGGGCCTCGCCGTGAAGGCCGATCCGCGCTCGACCGGCATGGGCCAGCGCATCGTCAGCGCCATGGCCAACAAGCTCGAGGCCAGTGTCGAACGCGATCCCAACCATACCGGCACACGCGTCATCCTGCGTTTCAGCGCCGTGAGCAAGCCGCTCGCCAAAATACCGGTCAACGCAGCCAAGTAATTTGCCTGCACAGGACCGGCCAGCAACAGCACCAGTCTGCGCTGGTGTTCCGCCAAGCCGGTCGCGCCCGTCGCGCGGTTCTGCTAGCCTGACGACATGAGCGCGCGCGACTCCACATCGACAGACATCACGCCGGAATTGCTGCTGCGCGCTTATGCCTGCGGCATCTTTCCGATGTCGGAAAGCGCCGACGATCCTCACCTGTTCTGGGTCGAGCCGGAAATGCGCGGTGTCATTCCGCTGGAGGGTTTCCGCGTCAGTTCGCGACTTGCGCGTACGGTGCGCTCGAACCAGTTCGCCGTCACCGTCGATCGCGCGTTCAAGCGCGTGATGTCGGAATGCGCCGCGCCAAAACCTGACCGCGAGGATACCTGGATCAACAAGCGCATCCGCGATCTCTATGGCGCGCTGCATGAGATGGGACATGCGCATAGCGTGGAGGTTTGGGAGAACGGCGATCTCGTTGGCGGGCTGTATGGTGTGTCGCTCGGCCGCGCGTTCTTCGGCGAGAGCATGTTTCATCACGCCCGCGACGCCTCGAAGGTTGC
>SDZE01000245.1 GCA_004173095.1 Bradyrhizobiaceae bacterium | reverse complement strand
ACGCTTGCGGCCGTGGCCGAGCTCATAGCCGCCTTCCCAGATATGCAGATCGCTGTGGCAGACGCCCGCCGCCTTGACGCGGATCAGAACCTGCGTGCCGGTCGGCTTCGGCGTATCCTGATCGACTTCGCCCAGCGGCTCGTTGAATTCGAGGACCTTGAAGCTTTTCATTTTTGTTTTCTCCCGGTTGAAGTTTCTCTGTTGGTCGTTCGTCGGATGGGCGAGCGAAGCGATCACCCATGCTGCACGTCGATTGCGTCAGGGCGATGGGTCATCCTCCCGCAAGCCGAGCTAGGCTACCTTCGCGCTGCGGATCGCCTCCCATACCTTGACCGGCGACAGCGGCGTGTTCATCTGCGTGACACCGTAAGGCGCCAGTGCATCGAGCACGCCATTGACCACGCAAGGCGGCCCGCCGATGGCACCGCTTTCGCCGCAGCCCTTGGAGCCGATCGGATTGGTGACGCAGGGCGCTGATCCATCCAGCGTCACCGAGAGCACCGGTAGATCGCCGGCTCGCGGGATGCAGTAATCCTGATAGGTCGCGGTGACGAGCTGGCCGTCTTCATCGTAATGCGTGTTCTCGTACAGCGCCTGGCCGATGCCCTGCGCCACGCCGCCATGGATCTGGCCGGCCACCAGCATCGGATTCACGACCACGCCGACATCGTCCACCGTGGTGTAGCGCACGACATTGGTGATGCCGGTTTCAGGATCGATCTCGACCTCGCAGATATGCGTTCCGTTGGGCCAGGTCGGACCATCCGCGACACCGGTGGATTCGACGCTGAGCGCCTCGCCGGCTTCCGCCTTGGCGACCTCGAACAGGCCGATCTGCTTGTCGGTGCCGACCACACGCAGCACGCCCGCAGAATACTCGATGTCCTCGACGGAGGCTTCGAGCAGGTTGGCGGCCTTCTCCCGCGCCTTTGCGATCATGTCGACGGCCGACACCACCGCGGCCGTGCCGCCGACGAACAATGACCGCGAGCCGACGCTGCCGAGGCCGGTGGCGGCATCGGTGTCGCCCTGCACCACGTCGATCTTGTCCATGCCGATGCCGAGCGATTCCGCCACCAGCTGCGAATAGGCGGTCTGCAGCCCCTGCCCCATGGCCATGGTGCCGGAATGCAGGATCACGCGCCCATTGGCGGTGGCGCGCAGCGTCACCGTCTCCTTGGTGCCGGAGCCGCCGGTCCATTCGATATAGCTGGTGAGGCCGCGGCCATACAGCAGGCCCTTCTTCTTCGCTTCCTTCTTGCGTGCAGCGAAGCCGTCCCAGTCGGCGAGTTCGGAGGCGCGCTCAAGCATATGTGCGAA
>SDZE01000113.1 GCA_004173095.1 Bradyrhizobiaceae bacterium | reverse complement strand
AAATAATTTTCGACTTTTATCTGCGGTTCATTTTGGCGCCATGGCGCCGCCATGAATGAGCATCTCAATCGGTTTGTTACTTAACTGTCCTTGGAGGGACAAACCGATGCGCACTTTCAAACTTGCTACTCTGACTGCTGCTGCTCTCTCGCTGGGCCTGCTCGCCACGGCGCCATCGATGGCCCAGGCGCCGCAGACGGCGCCTGCCGCGACCAACAAGATGGCGCCAGTCGCCGCACCGAAGACCACGCCGGCTCCGGCCACCACCGGTGCGGCATCGACCAAGACCGATCTGGTCGATCTCAACTCCGCCAGCGTCGAAGCGCTGGAAGCACTGCCCGGTATCGGCAAGGCCTATTCGGCGGCGATCGTCAAAGGCCGGCCGTACAAGGGCAAGGACGAGCTGGTGCAGAAGAAGATCGTGCCGGAGAAAACCTATGACGGCATCAAGGACAAGGTGATCGCCAAGCAGAAGAGCTGAGCGCAGCGTCGTCCGGGATCTGACGCATCGGCACCTCGTGCCGGTGCGTCTTTCGTTTTGAGATCGTTTTTTGAGATCGCGGCGTCACGCTGCGACGCTGTCCTTCACGACGTCGCCCAGTGCCGCGAAGTCGGCCTTGCGCGGCGAGGTCTTGCGAAACGCGAGGCCAATGCTGCGGCCGGGCTGCGGATTCTCCAGACGCAGAAACTTGACACGGGTGTCGCGGCGTTCGACGTCGGCGGCGATCTGCGGAATGAGCGTCACGCCGTAGCCGCTCGCCACCATCTGGATCACCGTCGACAGACTGGATGCAGCGAAGGCCGTTCCGGCCGCGGCCGGGCCGCCACGCGCGGTGGCGCAGAACGCCAGCGCCTGATCGCGCAGGCAGTGGCCGTCTTCCAGCAGGATCAGCCGGCTCTGGTCGATCTGCGACGCGCTGATGCGCTGGTCGGCCGGACGCGGATCGTCCGCCGGCACCGCCAGCAGAAACGTATCGTCGAACAGCTTCAGCGTATCGATGCCGGTCTCGCCGAGCGGCAGCGCCAGCATGGCTGCGTCGAGCGCGCCGGATTTGACGTCGTCGAGGAGTTGCCTTGTCTGCGTCTCGCGCAGCTCCAGCCGCAACTCCGGAAACTGCCGCTGCAGCACCGGCAAAATCCGCGGCAGCAGATAGGGCGCCAGCGACGGGATCACGCCGAGCGTCAGCCGGCCGGTCAGCACGCCGCCGCGATGGCGCGCGAAATCGACGAGGTCGCGCGACATGGCCAGCACATCGTCGCCGCGCCTGACCACCTCGCGGCCGACCTCGGTCAACACGACCTCGCCGGGCCGCCGTTCGACCAGTTT
>SDZE01000057.1 GCA_004173095.1 Bradyrhizobiaceae bacterium | reverse complement strand
TTGGAGGCACCGGTGATCAGAACGCGTTTGCCGCGCAGGTGAAGATCCATGGAATGTCTCCGTTTCGCGATGATGCGAGTTAGGCCGCCACCGCAAATGCGGTCAACATTGCAGTGCAGCGTTGATCGGGCCGCGGCTTTGGTTCAAACCTGTCGCGATCAAATCGGCGAAGGAAACCTCACGTGAGCAAAGAATATCGGATTGCAGTCATCCCCGGCGACGGCATCGGCAAGGAAGTGATGCCGGAAGGCCTGCGCGTGCTGGAAGCGGCGGCGAAGAAGCATCGCGTCAAGCTGCATTTCGATCATTACGACTTCTCGTCCTACGATTATTACGAGAAGCACGGCCAGATGATGCCGGACGACTGGAAGGCGCAGATCGGCAAACATGACGCGATCTATTTCGGCGCCGTCGGCCTGCCGGCAAAGATTCCGGATCACATTTCGCTGTGGGGATCGCTGATCAAGTTCCGGCGCGAATTCGATCAGTACGTCAATCTGCGTCCGGTGCGGCTGATGCCCGGCGTGCCGTGTCCGCTGGTCGGCCGCAAGCCCGGCGATATCGATTTCTGGGTGGTGCGCGAGAACACCGAGGGTGAATATTCGTCGGTCGGCGGCCGCATGTTCCCCGATACCGATCGCGAATTCGTCACCCAGCAGACGGTGATGACGCGCACCGGTGTCGATCGCATTCTGAAATTCGCGTTCGATCTCGCGCAATCGCGGCCGAAGAAGCACCTGACCTCGGCGACCAAGTCTAACGGCATCTCGATCACGATGCCGTATTGGGACGAGCGCGTGAAGGCGATGGGCGAGAACTATCCCGACGTGAAGTGGGACCAGTATCACATCGATATTCTGACCGCGAATTTCGTCATGCATCCCGACTGGTTCGACGTCGTCGTCGCCTCCAATCTGTTCGGCGACATCCTGTCGGATCTGGGCCCCGCCTGCACCGGCACCATCGGCATCGCGCCGTCGGGCAACATCAACCCGACCGGCGATTTCCCATCGGTGTTCGAGCCGGTGCACGGCTCGGCGCCGGACATTGCCGGCATGGGCATCGCCAATCCGATCGGCATGATCTGGTCCGGCGCGATGATGCTGGAGCATCTCGGCGAGAAGACTGCAGCGGACTCCATCGTCAAGGCGATCGAGCGCACGCTGGAAGAACGCACCCTGCGCACAAGGGATCTCGGCGGCCAGGCCGACACCGGTGCGTGCGGCAAGGCCGTGGCCGAGATGCTGGAGTAAGATTTCTCAGCCGTCATTGCGAGCGAAGCGAAGCAATCCAGTCTTGCTCTCCTCACGGGCAGCCTTCTGGATTGCCGCGTCGCTTCGCTAAGGGGAAAGCCAATTGGCTTTCCCTGACCTCGCAATGACGGCCGCGAGAGCGCTGATGAGAAGCGCGCTACCCAGCAATCCTTCGGCAATGTTTCCACGCCGCATCGATCAGGTTGATACTGGCTTCCGGGGTGCGGAAGGCTGAATGCGCCGTCAGGGTGACATTCGGAATGGTTGTCAGCACGTGGCCGGACGGCAGCGGCTCGATGTCGAACACGTCGAGGCCGGCATGGCGCAGGTGGCGGGATCGCAACGCCTCGATCATCGCCGCTTGATCGACCACGGCGCCGCGCGCGGTGTTGATCAGGATCGCGCCCTTCTTCATCTGGCCGATGCGTTCGCGCGTGATGAAACCGCGGGTGTCGTCGTTCAGCAACAGATGAATGGAGACGACGTCGCTGGTGGACAGCACGGTATCGAGATCGGTGAACTCAACGCCGGGATAGCTCTTCGGCGAGCGATTCCACGCCAGCACCTTCATGCCCGAACCGAGCGTAATGCGCGCGACCTCCGCGGCGATGCCGCCGAAGCCGATCAGGCCGACGGTCTTGCCGGTCAGCTCCATGGCTTCGTCGCGCAGCCAGTTGCCGGCGCGCATTTCGCGGTCCTGCTCGGCAAGGCCGCGCGCGGCCGCCCACATATGGGCGACGGCGCATTCGGCCACGGCGGTGTCGCCATAGCCGCGGATCAGATGCACCTCGATGCCGAGTTCGGCGAGCTCCTCCACATGCATGTAGCTACGAGCGCCGGTGCCGAGAAACACGATGTGCTTCAGGCCGGTGCACTGCCTGGCCACATCGGTGGGGACATAGGTGTGATCGACGATGGCGATCTCGGCACCATCGAGCACCGTCGGAAGATCGGCGGATGTGATGTCCTCATCGCGATTGACCTTGATGGCAATGTCGCCCGGCTGCGTCAGCCGCTCCAGAATCACCGCCAGCTCTTCGCTGGCATCGACGAATACGCCGCGCATTGATTGTGCCCCTTGCCTTACTTCGACGAAACGCCGGCCAGCGCCAGCACGGTGTGCATCAGGACATTGGCGCCGGCGGCGCAGTCGTCCTGCGTCGACGACTCCAGCTCGTTGTGGCTGATGCCGTCCTTGCTCGGAATGAAGACCATCGCGGTCGGCATGATGGTGTTGAGGTTGCAGGCATCGTGCCCGGCGCCCGACGTGATGCGGCGATGCGAGTAGCCGAGAGATTCGGCGGCACTCTCGACAGCGCTCACATAGTCCGTGTTGAAATGCGTCGGCGGCTTGTGCCAGACCTTGTCGAAGGCGACCTCGACCTTGCGATGCGCCGCGATCTCCTTGATGGCGTCGCGCACGCCCTTCTCGATCGCGTCGAGCTTGCCGGCATCGGCGCTGCGCAGGTCCATGGTGAAGGCGATCTCGCCGGGAATGACGTTGCGCGACGGATTGGCGATGACGGCTTCACCGATAGTGCCGAGCGCGCCGATGGTGCTGACCACACGCTCGGTGGCGAGCACGATCTCCGACAACGTCGCCAGCGCATCCTTGCGCAGCGGCATCGGCGTCGAGCCGGCGTGGCTTTCGAAGCCGGTGATCTTGCCATCGAACCACAACACGCCCTGGCCTGAATCGACCACGCCGATGGTCTTGCCTTCGGCTTCGAGGATCGGGCCCTGCTCGATATGCAATTCGACGAAGCCCGAAAATTTCTGCGTGCCGACCGCGACATCGCCGCGATAGCCGATGGAATCCAGCGCCTCGCCGACGTTCACGCCGGCGCTGTCCCTGCGCGACAGGATGTCGTCGACGGTGAAATCGCCGACATAGGCGGCCGATGCCATCATCGCCGGCGCGAAGCGCGAGCCTTCCTCATTGGTCCAGTTGGCAATGCAGATCGGCGCATCGGTCTCGATGCCGGCATCGTTCAGCGTCCGCACGACTTCCAGTGCGCCGAGCACGCCGAGAATGCCGTCGAACTTGCCGCCGGTGGGCTGGGTGTCGAGATGCGAGCCGATGCCGATCGGCGCCTTCGACATGTCGCGGCCACGGCGCAGCGCGAACATCGAACCGAGCGCATCGACCTTGACGTCGAGGCCGGCGTCTTCGCAGGCCCTGCGAAACCAGTCACGAACCAGCTTGTCCTCCGGTCCGAGCGTCAGGCGGCGCACGCCGCCCTTGGCAGTGCCGCCGAATTTCGCGGTCTCGTTGATGTCGCCCCACAGCCGCGCCGAATTGATTTTGAGGTTGTCGCCAAGCTTGGTCATGCAGGTCTGTCCTGAGAGTTTCGCGAGATGGAAAGCATATTTTTCAATGGCCCGTCGCGGCCAAGACGTCAACCAACGGGCTGATATGCGGCGACGGACTCGCGGTCATCGTCTCTTGTGCCAGTCGTGCGGCGAGATTGGCTACCAGTTCGATGGCGACGGTGTCCGGCGATGCGAGCCAGCTTGCGGCGAAGGTCAGCGGCTGGATCGGCACATTGGTGTTGAGCAGATGCAGCCGGCCGTCGGCGAGTTCGTTCTGCACGATGGCTGTGGGGATGACAGCGATGCCGAGGCCTTCGATCGCCATGTGGATGACGGTCGCCAGCGACGCGCTGGCATGCAGGCGGATCGGCGGCAGAGCGGGCTTGTTGAACAGCGAGCGCACAACCTCATAAGGCCGCGTCTTGCGCGGGAAGGTGATGATCGGATGCTTCGCCAGATCCTCGACGGACAGTGTGTCGTCGCCGAGACCGAGCGCCGGGCTGGCGAGAAATCCGATCTCGTAGTCGCACAAGACCTTGTTCTGAACGTCCGAGGCGGCCAGCGGTCCGACCACGAACGCCAGTTCGATCTCCTGCGCGAGCAAGCGCGCGCGCAGGTTCGGCGTGATATCGACCTCGATCTCCAGCGACAGGTTCGGATAGGCGGCGTTGACCTCCTTGATCAGCTTGGACAGCCAGGTGTGCACGATGGTTTCGGCGACGCCGAGCCTGAGCACGCCGCGCATGGCGGAGCGATCGCCGACGGCAGCCAACATTTCCGAACGCAGTCCGATCAGCTTCTCGGCATAGACCAGCATCTGCCGGCCGGCCGGGGTGGGGGAGGCGACGCGCCGATCACGCTGCAGCAGGCGGACGCCAAGTTCGTGTTCGAGCTGCGCGATGCGCTGGGAAATGGCCGGCTGGGTCGTGTTCAGCTTCTGGGCTGCGCCGCGAAAGCTCCCGAGATTGACCACCCAGAGAAAGGTCTCCAGTCCCTTGAAGTCCGCCATGGCGCAAAAGATCCAATTGTATAAATCCGATTTATCGGATGCGATCAGAAAACACGATTAGACATTATGTTAGCGCTGTGTCCCACTATGGTCGAGGTTAAAACTCAGGCACGGTGATAATTGAGGCAGGGCGCGATGACCAGTCTGGCAAAGCTCGACCGTGACGATGTAGCTGGCGATCTGCCGAGCGCCGTCGCCCGCCGCGCCTACCGTGCGGGCAAATATGCCAGCACCGCCGGCGTTGCTCCCGGCTTCGTGCAAGGCAATCTCGTCGTCCTGCCGGAAGCCCAGGCTTCCGCCTTTCACCGTTTCTGCCAGCTCAATCCGAAACCGTGCCCGATCATCGGCATGTCGGATGTCGGCGATCCCCGCATTCCCGCACTCGGGCTCGACCTCGATATCCGCACCGACATTCCGCAATATGTCGTGTGGAAGGATGGCGAAGCCATCGACCGCCCTTACGAGGTCAACAAGTACTGGCGCGATGATCTGGTCTCGTTCGTGATCGGCTGCTCCTATTCATTCGAGGAGCCGATGATGGCCGACGACCTGCCGATCCGTCACATCGAACAGAATACGCTGGTGCCGATGTATCGCACCAACATCGCCTGCCGACCGGCCGGGCCATTCGCGGGGCCGATGGTGGTATCGATGCGCCCGCTGAAACCGGCTGATGCGATCCGCGCCGTGCAGATTACCTCGCGCTTTCCCTCGGTGCATGGTGCACCGGTGCATCTCGGCTTGCCGCAATCGATCGGCATCAATGATATCAGCAAGCCGGATTACGGCGACGCCGTTCATATCAATGACGACGAGATCCCCGTGTTCTGGGCGTGTGGCGTCACTCCGCAGGCGGTCATTGCAGCCGCGAAGGTGCCGTTTGCGATCACGCATGCGCCCGGTGTCATGCTCATCACCGACCTGAAGAATAAGCAATTGGCTGTTTTATAAGAAG
The DNA here is from genome assembly GCA_004173095.1 of Bradyrhizobiaceae bacterium. Taxonomy (GTDB): domain Bacteria; phylum Pseudomonadota; class Alphaproteobacteria; order Rhizobiales; family Xanthobacteraceae; genus Tardiphaga. The sequence continues at coordinate 853 of SDZE01000057.1, read as the reverse complement.
CAGCTTGCCGATCTTTCGCGCTTTACCGTAACCTCGATTAGTTTCATCGATAGCCGCCGGTCACAAAGGACAACGACATGACGATTTCTCGCCGAAACGTTCTGCTTGGAGGCGCTGCCTCTGCTGCGCTGCTGCCGATGGTGAAGCCCGCTCGGGCGCAGGCCAAGGAAGTCGTGATCGGCGTGATCTATCCGCTGTCCGGCGCAAGCGCGCAGATCGGTGTCGATGCGCAGAAGGCGTTCGAGACCGCAGCCGACATCATCAACAAGAACTACGATTTCGATCTGCCGATGGCGAAGGGCGAGGGCTTCTCGGGCCTCGGCGGCGCCAAGCTGCGCCTGGTGTTCGCCGATCATCAGGCCGATCCGCAGAAGGGCCGCGCCGAAGCCGAGCGCCTGATCACGCAGGAAAAGGTGTCCGCCATCGTCGGCACCTATCAGAGCGCCGTCGCCGTGACCGTCAGCCAGATCTGCGAGCGTTACCAGATCCCGTTCATCTCGGCCGACAACTCCTCGCCGAGCCTGCATCGCCGCGGTTTGAAGTTCTACTTCCGCGCCGCGCCGCATGACGAGATGTTCTCGACCGCGATGTTCGATTTCTTCGACGCGCAGAAGAAGAAGGGCCAGAAGATCGAGACGCTGGCGCTGTTCCACGAAGATACGATCTTCGGAACGGACTCGGCCAATGCGCAGCTCAAGCTCGCCGCCGATCGCGGCTACAAGATCGTCGCCGATATCAAGTATCGCGCCAACTCGCCGTCACTGACCGCCGAAGTGCAGCAGCTCAAGGCCGCCAATGCCGACGTGCTGATGCCGTCGAGCTACACCACCGACGGCATTCTGCTGATCAAGAC
>SDZE01000483.1 GCA_004173095.1 Bradyrhizobiaceae bacterium | reverse complement strand
TCCGTCGGCTGAGGCGCCTGTGCCGCGATACCATCTGCCATGTCGAGGGATTCCTGGATGCGGCCGTCGGGGCAGCCGCTAGCGGCTATCTAGGGCAGTTTGCGGTGATGCTGCAGCGATTTAACTGCATGAGGCATATGCGCCTTGTAGCGCTGTAGGGTGGGCAAAGCGCCGTTGCGCCGTGCCCACCATCTTCCCCAGCGCCGAAGATGGTGGGCACGCTTCGCTTTGCCCACCCTACAGGGGTGTGCCGATCAACTGGCCTTCGGCTTGAACCAGGTGCCGGTGGCCACGGCTGTGACGATGATGCTGCCATAGACGACCAGCGCGAAGGCGAGGCAGGCGAACAGCCAGGTCAGCGAACCCGTCAGCCGCAGCGCCAGCCATCCGCCGACGATGGAGATCAGCAGCCGCAGCACGCCGGCCAGCAGCGGGTACAACATCTTGCCGGCGCCCTGAGAGGCGAAATACAGCGATAGGCCGAGGCCGAAGAACCCATAGGCCGGGCCGACGATGCGCAGATAGGCGCTACCGGTCTCGATCATCTGCGGATCCGAGCCGAACAGGCCGAGCCAGGCTGCCGGCCAGATGGCTGCCGCGAGGCCGATGGTTTCGGTGATCACGAATACCATGCCGCCGCCGATCAGCGCGGCGCGCAGCGCGCGGTCTTCCTGACCGGCGCCGATATTGGTGCCGACCAGGGCGACCAGAGGCCCGCCGAAACCGAAGGCCAGCGGCACCATCAGATATTCGAGCCGCACACCGGTACCGAAGCCTGCCACCGCATCGCCGCCGGCAAAGCTGCCGACCAAGGCCGTGGTCAACAGCACCGTGAAACTCGTCTGCAGTGAAATCACCGCGGCAATGGCGCCGACGCGCAGGATGTCCGCGGTCAGATCCCAGCGCAGCCGCGCCCATTTAAAATGCACGATGCAGCGGCCGGCCAGTATGTAACCGGCCAGCACCGCTCCTACCGTGAAGGTCGAAATCACCACCGCCCAGCCGCCACCGGCAATGCCGAGCGCCGGGATCGGGCCCCAGCCGAAAATCAGCAGTGGCGACAGCGGGATCAGCATCACCACGCCGATGCAGATCGACAGCGATGGCACCAGCATATTGCCGGTGCCGCGGATGATGCTGGCGAAGCCGTTCATCAGCCACACCAGCACGCTGCCGCCGAACACGACGTTAGAATACTGCATGGCCGCTTCGAGCGCGCCGCCGCTCACGCCCATCGCCGTGTAAATGGCGCGGCCCCAGATCAGGAAGATCGCCGAGCCGATCAGGCCGAGCAGCACATTGATGACGGTGGCATGCAGCACCAGCGC
>SDZE01000118.1 GCA_004173095.1 Bradyrhizobiaceae bacterium | reverse complement strand
TCCGCCGTCACCTCGATCACATCGCCCGGCACCAGAAACCGCGGCGGATCGAAGCGGGCGCCGGCGCCGGTCGGCGTGCCGGTGACGATGACATCGCCGGGCATCAAGGTCGTGAAGGTCGAGATGTAGCTCAACAGATAGCGGAACCCGAACATCAGCCGGCCCGTGCGATCGTCCTGCCGCAACTCGCCGTTCACATGCGTGGTGAGCCGAATATCCGCCATCTGGCTCTCATCCGCATACGGCACGAGCCACGGTCCCAAGCTGCCGGTCGCATCGAAATTCTTGCCTTGGGTGACGTTGAACTTGGCGTGCCGCACCCAGTCGCGGATGGTGCCCTCGTTGCACAGGGTCAGCGCCGCGATGTGATCCAGCGCGTCGCGCTCGGCGATGTGGCGGCCGGGCTTGCCAATCACCAGGACCACTTCGCCTTCGTAGTCGAGTTGCGTCGACGCCTTCGGGCGCACCAAAGGCGTGCCGTGGCCGACGAACGAACGCGGCGTGCGCATGAACATCGACGGGAATTTCGGCGCGTCCTGGCCGTCCTTGTACTCGGCATTGCGGTCCGGATAGTTGACGCCGATGCAGATGATCTTTTCGGGCGACGGGATCGGCGGCTGCCATGTGATCGCATCCAGCGCGAAATCCGCCGGCTGGTTGGCGGCGGCATCGGCCAGGCGATGCAGCGCGCCATGCGCGATGGCCTCGCGCAGCGTCGGATAATCGCCGCCATAGCGCGCGGAGAGATCGACGATGCCGGCGTCGGTGACGGCGCCGTATTTCGTCGTGCCGTCGATGGTGAAGGTCGCGAGCCGGGGGTGGGTCATTGATTGTGCTCCGAGTTGTCAGTTGCACTCCACTTGTCCCTCCCCCAAGCACAGCGAAGCTGTGAGCGGTGGGGAGGGTGGCCGGCCAACTTGGCCGGACGGGTGGGGTGCCACACGCGAAGGCGGAGCGTGGGGTACCCCCACCCCGGCCTGCGGCCGACCCTCCCCACAAGGGGGAGGGTTTGCACGTCGTCGGTGCGGGTCATCATCATATCAATCCGCAATCGTCACATCCGCCGTGAACAGCGGCTCGCGCACATCCTGGCCGTTGAACGGCGTGCCCTGTTCGAACCACGAGCGCGGCGCCGGTGCGCCCCACAGGGTCTGGCGGCGCGGGTCCTTCAGCGACCAGCGCAGCGGTTCGTGATCGCTGTCCATGGTCTGGTAGTCCGACGTGTAGAGCTCGAGCCGGTGGCCGTCGGGATCGCGCACATACAGAAAGAACGCGTTGGAGATGCCGTGACGGCCGGGGCCGCGCTCCAGATGGGCGAGATAGCCGGACGA
>SDZE01000563.1 GCA_004173095.1 Bradyrhizobiaceae bacterium | reverse complement strand
GCGATGGCCGAGCGGACGCGCTATATGTCAGCGATCGTCCGCGCGGCCGAGCAATTGAATTGGCCATGGGCGGCCTGGCAATTCGATCACGACTTCGCGGTGTTCGACACCGATCGCGATCGCTGGCATGCGCCGCTGCTCAAGGCCCTCATCGAGGCGCATTGATGTCCATAGCGCGTCGATGAGCATGCTTATCGACGGCGTTCAACCTGCCTCCGATTGATCCGCCTTTGCGGGTGCACTCGTGACCAGTGCAAAGACGGTGACGCCGAGAACGGCCGCGATATAGGGAAGAACGGTAAGAGCCAAAGTCGCCTCCTGTCGAAATTGATTTTCGATCGTGCATGACCATCGCACCGGCGATCTTCCCCGTGGCCTAACGGGCGTGGTTTCCCGCAGGTGAACGCCGGCGATGGTTGAGAGAAGGCAAACAGCGCCCCGATGAATGTCGCCAACACTCCCCCGTTTTGCGAGAAACAGGCTGGAATCATGCGATAACACCTCTCGACTAGGCGGGTCAGAGCGGCCAGAATTCGATTAACCATCGACGCTCTGGAGACAATTCGATGCCATCTATGGTGATGTCCGGTTTTCCGTCCCGCGAATCAGATCAGGTCAGCCTGGCCAATTGGCGCAATGCGCCTTTCAACGCATGGGCCTTCCATCACGTGCGTGAGATCGTGCCGTCCGCCGATATCGCCAATGCCGCCGACGACATCTGGCAATTTGCGCAGCAGCCGGACGATCTGTCGTCGCTTGCCTTCACGCATCGCGGCGCCGATTATTCGCTCGACCGTTTCATGAGCGAGACCGCGACCGACGGCATGGTGATTCTGCACCGGGGCAAGGTCATCGTCGAGCGCTATGCCAATGGCATGAATGCGGCCACGCCGCATATCCTGATGTCGGTGTCGAAATCCGTTACCGGGCTGGTCGCAGGTTGCGCCGTTGCAAAGGGAGCACTCGACCCTGAGCAAAGAGTGACGTCAATCATTCCGGAACTGCGCGACTCCGTCTATGCGGACACCACTGTTCGTCACGTGCTGGACATGCGCGTAGGCCTGCTGTTCGACGAGAATTATCTGGCGACGTCCGGCCCGATCGTCGAATACCGCAAGGCGACCGGCTGGAATCCGCTCGGACCGAATGAAACGCCCAGTGACTTGCGCACATTCCTCACCAGTCTCAAGGACCGCAGCGGCGCCGATGGCGGGCCGTTTCACTACGTCTCGCCGAATTCTGATCTGCTCGGCTGGATTCTGGAGCGCGCCACCGGTATGCGCTTTGCCGACCTGATGAGCGAGCATCTGTGGCAGCCGCTCGGTGCGCAGCGC
>SDZE01000302.1 GCA_004173095.1 Bradyrhizobiaceae bacterium | reverse complement strand
GCCTTGTGGCCGGCCCGGGCGAGACGGCCGCCCTTGATGCGGGAGAGATGTTTCCGCACCGTGTTGATCTCGCCGATATCGGCACCGGACCGCAGCAGGGCGCGCGTCAGCTGCTGCTTCTGCTGAAAGGTGATGCCAGCGACCGGAGCGATCCAGTTGGCCGAGCCGCCGCCCGTAATCAGCACCAGCAGCAGATCGTCGGCTGTCGCCGTCGCCGCGAGCGCCAGGGTATCCTCGGCACCCTTCAGGCCGGCTTCATCGGGAACCGGATGCCCCGCCTCGACCACGCGAATGTTGCGCGTCGGCACGCCGTGGCCATGGCGGGTGGTAGCGATGCCGGTCAGGCGTACGGGATCGAGCTTGAGCTGGTCAAGATAATGCGTCTCGGCAGCGGCGACCATCGCCGCGGCGCCCTTGCCGGCGGCGAGGCAGATGATGCGGCCTTTCGGCGGCGCCGGCAGATGAGGGCCGAGAATGACGTCAGGATGCGCCGCAGCGACAGCGGCATCGAACATAGCGCGGAGCAGGGGACGTTTATCGGTCATGCGAGGGTTATGCCGGGCAATCGTACAAGCGGCAAGATGACCGTTAATGCCTCCGTTCCCGTCCGCTTCTTGCCCCCGCGCAGCCTGGCCGCGCGAGGACAGAGGGAAGGCAGACTAGCCGCCGGTGGGGCCGACCTCGCCCTTCATCACGTCGCCGAACAGCTTCCAGTTCTCACCTTCGAACTTCATCAGCTGCATCTGGTCGATCGGTGCGAAGTCGGTGGCCGAGGTGTTGATTCTGACACCCGGCAGCAGCGTGGACTGCTGGACGTCTTTCAGGCTCGCGGCCTGCTTCATCACATTGGCACGGGTCAGATCGTCGCCGCACTGTTTGAGCAGGACGGCCATCGTCTCGGCAATGTTGTAGCCGGTCATCAACGAGGAATCCGACGGATTGGCATCCGGCATGTATTTGGCGAGGAACTCCTTATAGGCCATCATGCCTGGATCGTCCTTCCACTGCGGATCGGTGGCGTCCTTGGCATAGTGTGCCGACACCAGGCCCTGCGCATTCTCGAAGCCGGCGGGCTTGAGAACCTGGCCGATGGAGACGCTGACTCCCGGCACGATCATCTGCGGCTTCCATCCGAGTTCAGCGATCTTCTTGATGGTCTGCGCAGCAAATTTCGGCGTCGCAAAGATCACCACCACATCGGGATTGGCGGCCTTGATCTTGACGATGTGGGAATCGACCGTCGGCTCGGTCAGCTCATAGCTGTCTTCGATGACGATGGACGAGGCCTTGTCGCCGAAGCCGTCCTTGAGGCCCTTGAGATAGTCCTTGCCGAAGTCGTCGTTCTGATACAGCACGCCCACCTTGGCGCCCGGCTTCTCCTTGAGCAGATACTGCGCGTAAATGCGGCCTTCGCTCTGGTAGCTCGGCAGGTAGCCCATGGTCCAGGGGAAGTGCTTCGGATCGTTCCACTTGGTGGCGCCGGTGGCGAGGAACAGCTGCGGCACCTTCTTGGCATTGAGATATTTCTGGATCGCGGTGTTGGATGGCGTGCCCAGCGCCGAGAACATCAGCAGCACTTCATCGCTCTCGACCAGCTTGCGGGTCTGCTCAACGGCCTTCGGCGGTGAATAGGCATCGTCGTAGGAGATGTAGTTGACCATGCGGCCGTTGATGCCGCCCTTGTCATTGACCATCTTGAAATAGGCGGCCTGCGCCTTGCCGACAGCACCGTAAGCCGATGCCGGTCCGCTATAGGGCACGATATTGCCGATTTTGATCTCGGTATCGTTGGCGCCAGTGTCATACTTCTTCTGGGCGAGGACGGCGGTCGAGGAGACGGTGAGCAGGACGGCAGCGGCTGAGAGCGACAATAGCCGCGTGGACGTGGCAAACATTCGAGTTCCTTCCCTTGCATGCAAGGCGAGATATTTATCGGCTGCAAACGCGTTGTTAGCGCTTGCGGGATGGTCATACCGCAATTGCACAGTGGCTCAAATGGCTGGCCCCTGAAAACGCAATGAAGCCTGCGAGACTTTCGTCGCAGGCTTCATGATCGCAGTCGTTATTCGGTTTTCGTTGCGCCTATTTCCGCTTCACAGAATTGACGCGTCAGCCCCCGGCATCTGCGCTGATGATGTCGCCGAACAAGTCCCATTTCTCGCCATTGAACCGCATCAGCTGCAACTGGCTGATTGGAGCGAAGTCGGTGGCCGAGGTGTTGATCTTGATGCCAGGCAACAGGATCTCGGTGCGGAAATCCTTCAGGTTGGCGGCCTGTTTCATGACGTTCTCGCGTGTGAGATCGTCGCCGCACATCTGCAACACCTTCACCATGGTCTGCGCGGCGCCGTAGCCAACGATGATGTTGGCATCGAGTTTGTTGCCATCAGGGAAATCCTTCGCCAGGAATGCGAGGAAGTCCTTCATGCCGGGATCATCTTTCCACTGCGGATCGGAAACATCCTTCGCATAGGCTGCGGAGATGATTCCCTGGCCATTCTCGAAACCGGCGGGTTTCATGACGCTGCCGACCGACGCGGACACGTTGTTGAGGAAGTGCAGCGGCTTCCAGCCGACCTCGGCAATCTTCTTGATGGCTTGGGCTGCAAATTTCGGCGTGGTGATGTTGACGAACACATCGGCATTGGTCGCCTTCAGCTTGACGATGTGGCTATCGATGGTCGGCTCCGACGTCTCGTAGCTGTCCTCCATCACGATCATCGAAGCGGCTTTGGCACCGAGCCCGTCCTTTAGCCCTTTGAGATAGTCCTTGCCGTAATCGTCATTCTGGTAGAGCACGGCGATCTTGGCGCCGGGCTTCTCCTTGAGCAGATACTTGGCGTAGATCTGCGTCTCGCTTTGATAGTTGGGCTGCCAGCCCATGGTCCACGGAAAATCCTTCGGATCGTTCCACTTGGTGGCGCCGGTGGCCACGAACAGCTGCGGCACCTTCTTGGCGTTCATGTATTTGTGGATCGCCGAATTCGGCGGCGTTCCAAGCGGATTGAAGATCAGCAGGACCTCGTCCGACTCGACGAGCTTGCGCGCCTGCTCGACGGTCTTCGGCGGCGAATAGGCGTCGTCATAGGTGATGAAGTTGATCTTGCGGCCGTTGATGCCGCCTTCCGCATTGATCTTTCTAAAATAGGCTTCCTCGGTCTTGCCGATCACCCCGTAGGCCGAGGCCGGTCCGCTATACGGCATGATATTGCCGATCTTGATCTCGCTGTCGGTGACGCCAGGCCCATACTTCTTCTGGGCAAGCGCGCCGGATGCGGTGGCGGCAAGGATGGCTACGGCGGCCGGAAGCATGGCCAAACGCAGATGCATTGCAGGCATTTCGATCTCCCTGATGATGTGATGTGTCACGTTTCTTGGCGTTGGCGCTCTGCGGCTCCTGCGGGCATTCAACACCGGGGCAGGGAGTGCGGCAAGAAAAAGCCTCCGTGACAGCGTCACAGAGGCAATTATTCGCAGGGTCGTCGGTATTCGCTGCCGCAACCTACTGGCTGGGGGCGACCTCACCGGTGAAGATCTCGCCGAAGCGCTCCCATGCCTGGCCCTTGAACCGCTGCATTTGCAATTGCGAGATCGGGGCGAAGTCGGTCGGTGAGGTGTTGATCTTGATGCCCGGCAGCAGCGTGTCCGGCTCGAAGTCCTTCAGGCTGGCGGCTTGTTTCATGACATTGGCGCGGGTGAGATCATCGCCGCACATTTCCAGCACCTTGACCAGCGTTTGCGCGGCGCCATAGCCGTAGATCGTGCTCGAATCCGCCTTGTTGGCTTCCGGCATGTATTTATCGATGAACGCGCTCCATTTCTTGATGCCCGCATCATCCTTCCATTGCGGATCGGTTCCATCCTTGCTGTAGGACGCCGACAGCACGCCTTGCGCATTCTCAAATCCGGCCGGCTGCATCACCGCGCCGACGGAGATGCTGACATTGGCGAGGATCTGCAGCGGTTTCCAGCCGAGCTCCGCGGTCTTTTTAATGGTTTGCGCCGCGAATTTGGGCGTCGTGAAGATCATCAAGACATCGGGATTGCTGGCCTTTACCTTCACCACATGGGTGTCGATGGTCGGCTCGGCGATCTCGTAGCTGTCCTCGATGACGATCATCGACGAGGCCTTGGCGCCGAGGCCGTCCTTGAAGCCTTTCAGATAATCCTTTCCGAAGTCATCGTTCTGATAGAGCACGCCGATCCTGGCATTCGGCTTTTCCTTGAGCAGATACTTCGCGTAGATCACCGCCTCGCTCTGATAGGAGGGCTGCCAGCCAATCGTCCAGGGGAAGTTCTTCGGATCGTTCCACTTCGTGGCGCCGGTAGCGACGAAGAGCTGAGGCACCTTCTTGGCGTTGAGATACTTCTGGATCGCGGTGTTCGACGGCGTGCCCAGCGGATTGAAAACGACGAGAACCTCGTCGGACTCTACCAGCTTGCGGACCTGTTCGACGGCCTTCGGCGGCGAATAAGCGTCGTCGTAGCTGATGAAGTTGATCTTGCGTCCGTTGATGCCGCCCTGGGCATTGATCATGTTGAAATAGGCGGCCTCGGTCTTGCCGATCAGTCCATAGGCCGATGCCGGGCCACTATAGGGAATGATGTTGCCGATCTTGATTTCGGTGTCGGTCGCACCCGTATCATATTTCTTCTGCGCAACTGCGCCAGTGGTTGCAGCCATCAAAGCGAGCGCAGCGAGGATCGCTGCCGGGCGTAGTGGTCGTAAAGAAATGGATCGTGCGAGCATTCCGGAATCTCCGTGGTCGTTTCGTCCCAATAGTTTGACGGAGCTCTGCGGCCCCTGCGGTATATTGAATACTCTTGCTGGACGACGAACAAGGAAAAAGCCCCTGCGACCAAATCGCAGGGGCTCGAAGATACATCGCGTGCGGTGCGGCAAACGACCCGCGTTTACTCCGCTGCAGGGACGTCCGCGTTGATGACGTCGCCGAACAGCTCCCACTTGTCACCCTTGAAGCGCATCATCCGCAGCTGCGCGATGGGCGCGTAGTCGGTGGCCGAGGTGCTGATGGTGATGCCCGGCAGCAATGTGTCCGGCGCAAAATCCTTCAGGCTCATGGCCTGCTTCATCACGTTCTCACGGGTGAGGTTGTCGCCGGACATCTCCAGCACCTTCACCAGCGTTTGCGCAACACCGTAGCCGAACACGAGGCTGTTGTCGGTGCGGTCGGCGCCCGGCATATATTTGTCGATGAACGCCGACCACTTCTTCATGCCGGGATCATCCTTCCACTGCGAGTCCGCACCGTCCTTGCGGTAGTCGGCGGACAGCACGCCCTGGGCATTGTCGAAGCCGGCGGGCTGCATCACCGCCCCGACGGAAACGCTGACATTGGTGACCAGCTGCAACGGCTTCCAGCCGAGTTCGCCGATCTTCTTGATGCCCTGTGCCGCAAATTTCGGCGTCACGAAATGCACCACCACGTCCGGATTGAGCGACTTCACCTTCACGATGTGGGAGTCGATAGTCGGCTCCGATATTTCGTAGCTCTCCTCGGCGACCAGCATCGTGGCGGCCTTGGCACCGAGCGCTTCCTTGAACGCCTTCTGATAGTCTTTGCCGAAATCGTCGTTTTGATAGATGACGGCCACCTTGGCGTTTGGCTTCTCCTTCATCAGATACTTGGCATAGATCTGCGCTTCGACGGCGTAGCTCGGCTGCCAGCCCATGGTCCACGGAAAGTGCTTCGGATCGTTCCACTTGCTGGCCCCGGTGGCGACGAACAGCTGCGGCACTTTCTTGGCATTCATGTATTTCTGGAATGCAGTGTTCGAAGGCGTGCCGAGCGAATTGAAGATGAGCAGCGCTTCATCGGATTCGACCAGCTTGCGCGCCTGCTCCACGGCCTTCGGCGGCGAATAGGCATCATCATAGGAGATGAAATTGATCTTGCGGCCATTCACGCCGCCATTGTCGTTGATCATCTTGAAATAGGCGGCCTCGGTCTTGCCGATCAATCCATAGGACGAGGCAGGGCCGCTATACGGCATGATGTTGCCGATCTTGATCTCGGTATCACTGGCGCCGGTATCGTATTTCTTCTGGGCAAATGCGCTACCGGAGACGGCGGCACTGAGGGTCGCGGCGATGGACATGACCATGACGCGCGAACGGATCGACGGCATTTCTAACTCCCGGTTCTTGTTGTTCGTTCAGAGCCTGTTCGGCTCCGGCGGATTCAACACGGTTCGCACGTCAGGAGCAACAGAAAGCCCTCGCCACGACGCTGCGACAAGGTTGTTTCTGCGTGATCGCATGACGCGATGGAACGGCCCGTTACTGGCTGACCCGACCTGAGATGACAGGGCCGAACAGCTCCCACTTGTCGCCGTGAAACCGCATCATCTGCAGTTGTTCGATCGGGTAATGATCGCTGGGGGCGGTGTCGAGCCTGATTCCTGGGAGCACGATATCCGGCACGAAGTTCTTGAGGTTGGCAGCCTGCTTCATCACGTTAGCCCGTGTGAGATCGTCGCCGGCCTGCCGCAAGACCTGCACCATGGCCTGCGCGACGCCGTAACCATAGACGGTCGAGATGTCGTTGCGGCTGTAGTCCGGAGCATATTTCGCCAGGAATGCCGTGAAACGCTGCATGCCTTCGTCGCTGTCCCATTGCGGGTCGGAACCGTCCTTGGCGTAATAGGCCGACAGGATGCCTTGTGAAATGTCGAGACCGGCAGGCTTCAACACCGATCCGACCGAGGCACTGGCATAGCCCTGGATGTAAAGCGGTTTCCAGTTCATCGCCGCCACCTTGCGGATGGCCTGAACGGCGGATTTCGGGGTCGTCACGCTGATCAGGACATCGGCGCCGGATGCTTTCAGCGTGATGATCTGACTGTCGATGGTCGGCTCGCTCACCTCATAGCTTGCGGTTGCAGCGATCATCGAGGCCTTGTCCCCGAGGCCGTCTTGCAGGCCCTTGAGGACGTCTTTGCCGAAGTCGTCATTCTGATAGAGCACGGCGATCTTCGCATCCGGCTTTTCCTTGGCGAGATAGGCCGCGTAGATACGGCCTTCGCTCTGATAAGGCGGTTGCCAGGCCATGGTCCATGGATAGGTCTTGTGATCACCGAATGCGGTCCCGCCGGCGCCGACGAACAGTTGCGGGACGCGTTTCGCGTTCAGATATTTCAGGATAGCGGTGTTGGACGGCGTTCCCAGCGGGTTGAACACCACCAGCACTTCGTCGCTCTCCACCAGCTTGCGCGCCTGCTCGACCGCCTTCGACGGATTGTAGGCGTCGTCATAGCTGATGAAGGTGATCTTGCGTCCGTTGATGCCGCCCTGATCGTTGATCATGCGAAAATAAGCGGCCTCGATAATTCCTGCGGTGCCATAGGCGGACGCCGGCCCGCTATAGGGCATGATGTTGCCGATCTTGATCTCGGTGTCGGATGCACCGGGATCGTAGCGTTTTTGCGCGACTGACGGGCTGGCGAAAACCATAGACATAGCTGCCACGACGGCGAGCGTCGTCGGCAGGCTAAGGCGGGTCGGCATATGGCAGCACTCCTCGATACGACGAGGAGGCGCCGCTATTAGCCCAAGTCACCCTCGTGAAAGACTGGGAAAGGCACGGTCGATGTGGCGGAAAGATGGTCGGGAACTTCGCTGCATCATCGCAATGGCTGAGACCGCGGCGCGTCCGATATGCAAAAGGCCCCCATCACTTTCGTGACGGAGGCCTGTTGTCGGTACGACAGGTTTAGATCTGTCCGATCAACTGCCGCGCATTTTGCTGAACAGCGATTGCGCACCGTAAGCGAGCTGTCTGGCGCCGTTGGGGAGCAGGAAGATGATGAAGATCAGGATGACGCCGAACACGGCACCCGACAGACCTTTCGAGACATGCTCCGCAATGTTCGGCACGAACACGATGAACAATGCACCGGCGAGCGAGCCCGGCAACCAGCCCACGCCGCCGACCACCATGCCCAGGAACAATGCGATGGCGAGCTGGATGGTGTAGCCATCCGGCGCCACGAATTGCACGGCGATGGCGCCGAGACCGCCGGCAATGCCGGTGATGCCCGCCGAGACGCCGAAAGCTAGCGTCTTGTAGAGCGCCACATCGACACCCATCGCGGAGGCTGCGATCTCGTTGTCACGGATCGACATCATGGCGCGACCGGATCGCGATTTCAGCAGATTGACCGACACGATGTAGATGACGACCGCCACCACGAGGGTGAAGAAATACAGCCACATGTCCTGCGACACCTTCAGGCCCATCGAGGCGAAGATCTCGGGGGCATCCGGCTTGGTGACGACGAGACCTTGCACGCCGCCGGTCCAATGCTCGAACACGCCGAGCTTCAGCAGTTGCGGCATCGCCACGGCGAGGGCGAACGTCGCCAGCGCCAGGTAGATGCCGGACAGTCGCAGCGCCGGCAGGCCGAACAGGAAGCCGGCGATGAAGCAGACGATCCCGGCAAACGGCAGCGTCAGCGCATAGTTCATGCCGGCATGTTCGATCAGGATCGCCGAGGTGTAGGCGCCAAGCGCGTAGAAGGCGCTCTGGCCGAGCGAGAACTGGCCGCTGGCACCCGTGAGGATGTTCAGCGCCAGTACCGCGATCGCGTAGATCAGAACCATCGTCATCTGGAAGATGATGAAGTTCTTCACGAAGAACGGTGTAAGCGCGAGAATCGCGAGCAACACCAGCGATGCGACCGGTCCGAGCGACATCGCTTTCTTCGGAACGGCAGCGACGACCGGAGCGGTGGATACTTCTTGCACGGTGCTCATGATCACACTCGCTTCACGATGGTGCGGCCGAACAGGCCATGGGGTTTGACGACCAGCACGGTGATGATCAGCGCCAGCGCGATGGGCAGCTTGAGCTCATTGCCGACACCGGGGATGTAGGTGCCGACGAGGTTCTCGAAGACGCCGACCAGGAAGCCGCCGATCACGGCGCCGAGCGGGCTCGACAGGCCGCCGACGACGGCCGCCGCGAAGCCATAGATGAGCACGCCGCCCATCATATTGGGCTCGAGGAACACCACCGGTGCGATCAGCATGCCGGCGATCGAACCGATCGCGGCTGCCATGCCCCAGCCGAGTGCGATCATCCACGACGTGTTGATGCCGACGAGGCGGGCCGATTCAGGCATCACCGCGGCGGCGCGCATCGCGAGGCCGACGCGGGTGTATCGGAAGAATATGAACAGCAATAACAGCAGCACGAGCGTCACGCCGATCATGCCGGCCTGATGGGTCGAGATGAGCTGGCTACCCAGGAACGGAGCCGAACCGAAGGGCGTCGGAAACTGCTTGATCGTGAAGTCCCAGGTCAGGCCGGCGACGCTGTTGACGATGGCGAACAGCGCGATGAAGCCGGCGACGTGAGTCAACACCGGCGCCTTGGCGAGCGGCTTGAACAAAGCGCGCTCGATGATGACACCGCCCGCAAAGGACAGGATCAGAACCAGCACGAATGCGACCCAGTAGGGCACGCCCCATTGCATCAATTGCCATGCGATGAAGGTCGAGAACATCGCCATCTCGCCCTGGGCGAAGTTCAGATGATCGATCGCCTGATAGATCATCACGACCGCGAGCGCCATACAGGCATAGATCGCGCCCGTGGCAATGCCAGCCAGGACTTGGTTGGTAAACAGCTCCATGGCTTCCCCCTCAATATCCCAGATAGGATTTACGGACGTCTTCGTTGTTCGCGATTTCGTCGGCTGTGCCGGACATCACGATGCGTCCTGTTTCGATGACATAGGCCTTGTCGGCGAGTTCTAGCGCGAGCTGTGCGTTCTGTTCGACGACCAGGATCGAGACCTTGTCCTCGCGATTGATCTTGCCGAGAATCTTGAACAGATCCCGCACGATCAGTGGCGCCAGGCCGAAAGAGGGCTCGTCCAACAGCATCAGGCGGGGCCGCAGCATCAGCGCGCGGGCCACCGCGAGCATCTGCTGTTCACCGCCGGACAACGTGCCGGCCTGCTGGGTATGGCGCTGCTTGAGCACCGGGAAGTGGTCATACATGCGCTCGATGTCGCCATCGATCGCCTTGGTGTCCTTGCGGCTGATCGCGCCGAGCTGCAGGTTCTCCTCCACGGTCATGGTGGTGAAGGTGCCGCGGCCCTGCGGCACATGGGCGATGCCCAGCCGCACGATGCTCTCGGTCGATTTGTTGTCGAGCTTCTTGCCTTCGAACTCGATGGAGCCGGTGGAGCGCACCATGTTGCAGATCGCCCGCAGCGTGGTGGTCTTGCCGGCGCCGTTGGCGCCGAGCAGGGTGGTAAGGCTGCCTTCCTTGAGGTCGAATTCAAGCCCGTGCAGCGCCTGGACCTGGCCGTAATAGGCGCGCAGGTCTTTCACATGAAGCATCGCGGTCATGAATCTTTGTCCCCCAGATAGGCCTTGATGACTGCCGGGTCTTTCTGGACGGCAGCCGGGGTGCCTTCCGCGAGTTTCTTGCCGAAGTTGAGCGCGACCACGTGGTCGGCGATCGACATCACGAGGCCCATGTGATGCTCGACCAACAAAACGGTCACGCCGCGATCGTCGCGGATACGACGAATGAGATCGCCGAGAACGTAGACTTCCTCGTGATTGAGGCCGCCGGCGGGTTCGTCGAGCAGCAGGATCTTGGGCTCGGCTGCCAGCGCGCGCGCAAGCTCGACGCGCTTCTGGGTGCCGAACGGAAGTCCCGATACGATCGTGTCGGCGACACCGTGTAGGTCGAGATAGTCAAGGATATCATTGACGTCCTTGTTGATCGCTGTCTCGCTCTTGCGCACCCATGGCAGTTTCAGGCTGTCGCTGATGATGTCGCTATTGGTGCGGGCATGTTTGCCGACGCGGATGTTGTCGCGCACCGTCAGGTTCGGAAACAACGCGACGTTCTGAAACGTACGCCCGATTCCGATTTCGGAGATTTTGTGTGCAGGGCGCCTAAGGATGGATTCGCCCTCCATCAGGATGTCGCCCTTGCTCGGCTGATACAGCCGGCTCAGGCAATTGAACAAAGTCGTTTTGCCTGCGCCGTTGGGGCCGATCAGGCCGAGGATGTGGCCCTTCTGCATGTCGAACGTAATACCGTTCAACGCAATGATGCCGCCGAACACGACGCTGACGTCGCGGACCTGCAGCAGCGGTCCATTCGAAGCGACGGGCCCGCGCTCTGCGAGGTGTGCCTGCGTCATGTGCGATGTCCTTCGAGCGAATGATGCGACAGCTGTCGCAGATCATTGCGAAGGCTATCCGAGCCTTTCAACAACACGAGCAACTTTCCCTCCTGATTTGTTTTTCTTTGCTTCTGTTTTTTTTTGTGGCGGCGCTGCAACTCCCCCGAGCGCCGCTTCGATGCTTCTTACCATCGCCAGCAAACGAGGTCCAATATCGTCGCGTAGTCGCTCTTCCGTAAAACGAAATGCTGGCGCGCCGCAATTGAAGGCATAGGGGCCTGTACCATCGTTCAGCGTCATGGCGACGCCGGCTGCATGAACGTCGTCCTGCCACTCGCCGGCAGAAATGACGAACCCATGTTTGGCCACCATTTCGCCCGCGCGTTCAAGGCCGTCGCGCATCTTTCCCCAGCGGCTGCCATAGTGCTCGCGAAACTCACGCAACAATTGGGCGCGCTCCTCGGCAGGCAGAGCCCAGAAATAAGCGCGTCCCATCGCTGTGGTCGCAATCGGGATGCGGGAGCCGACGTCGAGTTGAACGCCGACGGTCATCGACGAGCGCGACTGCCCGAAATAAATCATCGACAGCCGATCGCGGGCGCCGACGGCGCAGGCGCCGCCGGTCTGCCGCATCAATTCATCGCGAAACGGTTCTGAGAGATGCTTGACGCCGAGATTTGCAAGCGCCGCATAACCGAGCGACATAGCTGCCGGAGCAAGCTGGTACTTCTCGAAACGCGGAACCGGCGTCAGATAACCGAGCTTCGTCAGCGTATAGGTGAGACGCGATATCGTCGGCTTCGGGAGACTCGTACGTGCTGCGATTTCCTGGTTGCCGAGCAATCCGTCATTGGGACGAAATGCGCGCAGCACATCGAGACCGCGAGCCAGCGCGACGACAAAATTGCGATCGGTCGCCGCTGGTTTTCCTGAACGCTTCACGCTTCCCCGAGGACTTGTATTGCGCCATCTTTATCGACGGCGTCGATCGAATTTGTCGAGAGTATGGAGCCAGATTGGTTTTTCCATCGTGCCCCCTCGTTGACAACGGACGCTCTTCAAAATAACCCTGCATGTCAAGATGTGGAATTAAATTTCGCACTGCGAAACAACAAAAGACGACTTAAAATCGATCCAAGGAGAATGCCGTGAGCGATGTGGTAAAGCTGGTCCGTCATGATGAAGTGGCCGTCGTGATGATCGATTCGCCGCCGGTGAATGCGCTGAGTGCGGCGGTTCGTCGCGGTATCTTCGAGAATGTGAAAGCTGCAAATGCGGATGATGCGGTGAAGGCGATCGTGATCGCCTGCGCCGGCCGCACATTCGTCGCCGGCGCCGACATCACCGAGTTCGGCAAGCCGCCGCAGTCGCCTGGCCTCAACGAAGTCATCGCCGAAATCGAAAAATGCACGAAGCCGGTGATCGCTGCCATTCACGGCACTGCGCTCGGCGGCGGCCTCGAACTGACGCTCGGCTGCCATTTCCGCGTCGCCGTCAAGGATGCCAAGCTCGGGCTTCCCGAAGTGAAGCTTGGCCTGCTGCCAGGCGCTGGCGGCACCCAGCGCCTGCCGCGCGCGGTCGGTCCTGAACTCGGCGTGCAGATGGTCGTGACCGGCAATCCGATCGGCGCGCCTGAGGCGCTCAAGAACGGCCTGATCGAAGAGATCGTCGAGGGCCCCACCGAAGGCGCTGTCGCTTTCGCGAAGAAGGTCGTCGCCGAGAAGCGTCCGCTGCGCGTGCTCAAGAACGATGACTCCAAGCTTGCAGCTGCCAAGGCCGATCGTTCGATCTTCACCAATGCGGCCGCCGCTGCAAACAAGAAAAACCGCGGCATGAACGCGCCGCTCGCCTGCGCCGAAGCGGTGAGCTGGACGCTCGACACGCCGTTCGAGGAAGCGCTGAAGAAAGAACGCGAGATGTTCCTGAAGCTGGTCGCTGACGATCAGTCGAAGGCGCAGCGCTACGCCTTCTTTTCCGAGCGCGAAGCCGCCAAGGTTCAGGGCGTGCCGGACAGCACCAAGCCGCGCCCTGTCGAGCGTGTGGCCATTATCGGTGCCGGCACCATGGGCGGCGGCATCGCCATGTCGTTCGCCAATGCCGGCATTCCCGTCACGCTGATCGAGACCGGCGAAGAGCAGCTCAAGCGCGGCCTCGGCATCATGCAGAAGAACTGGGAGAACACCGCTGCACGCGGCGGTATCCCGGCCGATGCGCCGGCGAAGCGGATGGCGCTAATCGACGGCAAGGTCGGCCTCGACAATGTGAAGGATGCGGACCTCATCATCGAAGCCGTGTTCGAAACCATGGCGATCAAGAAGGAAGTGTTCACCGCCATCGACGCGCATGCCAAGCCCGGCGCGGTGCTGGCCTCCAACACCTCCTATCTGAATATCAACGACATCGCCGCCGTGACCAAGCGCCCGCAGGACGTGCTCGGCATGCACTTCTTCTCGCCGGCCAATGTGATGAAGCTGTGCGAAATCGTGCGCGCCGAGAAGACAGCGCCCGATGCGCTACTCACCGCCGTCGCGATCGCGCGCAAAATCGCCAAGGTGCCGGCCGTGGTCGGCGTCTGTGACGGCTTCGTCGGCAACCGCATGCTGGCGGCCCGCTCCAAGCAGTCCGAGAAACTGTTGTTCGAAGGCGCGCTGCCGCAGCAGGTCGATGCCGTCGTCACCAAGTTCGGCCTGCCGATGGGTCCGTTCGCCATGGGCGATCTCGCCGGCCTCGATATCGGCTGGCGCTCGCGTCAGGATCGCGGCATCAAGTCGGAAATCGCCGATGCGCTGTGCGAAGCGGGTCGCTTCGGTCAGAAGACCGGCAAGGGTTACTACAAATACGAATCCGGTTCGCGCGCCCCGATTCCGGATCCGGAAGTGGAAAAGCTGATCGACGATACCTGCAAGCGCCTCGGCCTGACGCGTCGTGCCATCAGCGACCAGGAGATCCTGGAACGCATGGTTTATCCGATGATCAATGAAGGTGCCCGCATTCTCGAGGAGAAGATCGCCTCGCGTCCGAGCGATATCGATGTGATCTGGCTTTATGGCTATGGCTGGCCGATCTATCGTGGTGGCCCGATGTTCTACGCCGATCTCGTCGGCCTGAAGGAGATCGCGGAGCGGCTGTCGTTCTATGCCAAGCAGACCAACGATCCGTCGCTGGAGCCGGCGCCGTTGCTGAAGAAGCTTGCCGATGAAGGCAAGACGTTCGCTTCGCTCGGCAAGTGAGTTCCTCTCTAACCTCTCCCCGCTTGCGGGGAGAGGTCGGCGTCAACATGCGCAGCATGTTGGCGGCGGGTGAGGGGCACTCTCCACAAACTCCGAGCCCGCGGAGAGTCCCCCTCATCCGTCCCGGCTTCGCTACGCTTCGCCGGACCACTTTCTTCCCGCAAGCGGGGAGAAGGTGCGACCGCCGTCTCCGTCATCCAGTTAGGCGCAGTCCGCATGCCGTATTCCTACCCCGGCGAAAAATATTACCCCAAAGGCGTGCGCTGGGACGCGCCGATTGCGCGCGGCACATTGCCGGGGCTGCTCGCCGACGCCGCACGCGACTATGGCACACGCACCGCCATCGAATTCCGCGGCAGGCCGATCTCTTTCGTCGAGCTGCAGTCGCGCGCCGATGTCGCCGCTGCCAGCTTCATGCGCGCCGGCTATGGCCGCGGCGCCTCCATCGCGCTTTTTCTCGGCAATACGCCGGATCACCCCGTCAATTTTTTCGGTGCGCTGAAAGCCGGTGCGCGACTGGTGCATCTGTCGCCGCTCGATGGCGAGATCGCGCTGTCGCACAAGCTGACAGATTCCGGCGCGCGCGTGCTGGTAACCAGCAATCTCGCCGCGCTGTTGCCGATGGCGCTCAAGTTCCTCGACAAGGGCCTGCTCGACCGGTTGATCGTCTGCGAGGACGATGAGTGGGGCGCGGTCGGCACGCAGCAACTGCCACTGCCTGACAATGCGAAGATCATTACCTTCCGGGCCTTCACCAACGGCGCGTCGTCCCCGACCGAATGGCCGACCGTCTCGCCCGACGATGTCGCGCTGCTGCAATATACCGGTGGGACCACCGGTCTGCCGAAAGGCGCGATGCTGACGCACGGCAATCTCACCGCGGCAGTAGCAATCTATAATGTCTGGGGCGCCCCGGCTCGCGCCGAACGCAACCGGGTCGAGCGCGTTATCTGCACGTTGCCGCTGTTCCACATCTATGCGCTGACGGTGATTCTGCTCGGCCGTATCAGTGTCGGCGATACCATCTCGCTGCATCAGCGTTTCGATGTCACCAGCGTGCTCGACGACATCGAGTACAAGAAGGCGACCGTTTTCCCCGGCGTTCCCACCATGTGGATTGCCATTGCCGCCGATCCTTCGCTCGAGACCCGTGATCTGTCGTCGCTTGCCGTGGCGAGTTCCGGCGGCGCGCCGCGGCCGGTTGAAGTCGCGCGATTGTTCGAGGGCAAGACGGGCCTCAAGCTCAAGAGCGGCTGGGGCATGACGGAAACCTGTTCGCCGGGCACCGCGCATTCGGCGGATGGTCTCGACAAGCCCGGCTCGATCGGTCTGGCACTTCCGGGCGTCGAACTCGACGTGGTGTCGCTCGACGATCCCTCGCAGGTCCTCGGCGTCGGCGAGACCGGCGAGATCCGCATCAAGGGGCCGAACGTCACCAAGGGCTACTGGAATCGTCCGCAGGAAACGGCCGAAGCCTTCGTCGGCGATCGATTCCTGACCGGCGATATCGGCTACATGGATGCGGACGGCTATTTCTATCTGGTCGATCGCAAGAAGGACATGATCATCTCCGGCGGGTTCAACGTCTACCCGCAGATGATCGAACAGGCGATCTATACGCATCCATCGGTGCAGGAAGTTATCGTGATCGGCGTCAAGGATAACTATCGCGGCGAGGCCGCGAAGGCCTTCATCGCGTTGCGGAGTGGCGCGGAGCCATTCACGGCCGACGACCTGCGCACCTTCCTCACCGGCAAGCTCGGCAAGCACGAACTGCCGGCTGCCGTCGAATTCATGACCGATTTGCCGCGCACGGCTGTCGGAAAACTGTCGCGTCATGCCTTGCGCGACCAGCTCGCCACGCCCACACTCAGTCAACAATAAATATCGGAGGATACCATGACCGACGCCGTAATCGTTTCGACTGCCCGCACGCCGATCGGCAAGGCCTATCGTGGCGCGCTCAATGCTACCGAAGGCGCCACGCTGCTCGGCCATGCGATCGAGCATGCCGTGAAGCGCGCCGGCATCGATCCGAAGGAAATCGAGGATGTTGTGATGGGCGCAGCCCTGCAGCAGGGTGCCACCGGCGGCAACATCGCGCGCAAGGCGCTGCTCCGCGCCGGACTGCCGGTCACGGTTGCCGGCACCACCATCGATCGTCAATGCGCCTCGGGCCTGCAGGCGATCGCGCTCGCGGCCCGTTCGGTGATCTTCGACGGCGTTGAGATCGCGGTGGGTGGTGGCGGCGAGTCGATCTCGCTGGTGCAGAACGATCATGCCAACAAGTTTCACACCGTCGATCCCGAGCTGATGAAGATCAAGTCGGACGTTTATATGCCGATGCTCGACACCGCCGAGACGGTGGCGAAGCGCTACGGCATCTCGCGCGAAAAGCAGGACGAATACTCGCTGGAAAGCCAACGCCGCACCGCGGCTGCGCAGCAGGGCGGCAAGTTCAAGGACGAACTGGCGCCGATCACCACCAAGATGGCGGTGACCGACAAAGCCACCGGCGAGGTATCGATGAAGGATATCACGCTGTCGCAGGATGAAGGTCCGCGGCCGGAAACCACTGCCGAAGGTCTCGCCGGCCTCAAGGCCGTGCGCGGTGACGGTTATTCGATCACCGCAGGCAATGCGTCGCAGCTGTCGGACGGCGCCAGCGCCACCGTGATCATGAGCGACAAGCTGGCGCAGCAGAAGGGCCTTAAGCCGCTCGGTATTTTCCGCGGTTTCGTGTCCGCAGGTTGCGAGCCGGACGAAATGGGCATCGGCCCCGTGTTCGCGGTGCCGCGTCTGCTCAAGCGGCATGGCCTGACCGTCGACGACATCGATCTCTGGGAGCTCAACGAAGCTTTCGCGGTGCAGGTTCTGTACTGCCGCGACAAGCTCGGGATCGATCCCGAGAAGCTCAACGTCAATGGCGGCGCCATCTCGGTCGGCCATCCCTATGGCATGTCGGGCGCCCGCCTTGCCGGTCACGCATTGATCGAAGGCCGTCGTCGCAAGGCGAAATATGCCGTCGTCACCATGTGCGTCGGTGGTGGCATGGGCTCCGCCGGCCTGCTCGAAATCATCCAGTAATCAATCGTCATTGAAGGAGGATCCGATGGATCTGAGTTTTAGCAAGGAAGAAGTGGCGTTCCGCGAAGAGGTGCGAACCTTCTTCCGTGAAAATCTCGACCCGGTGGTGCGCAAGAAGCTGCAGGAAGGCCATCACACCAGCAAGGAAGATCTGGTGAACTGGCAGCGCACGCTGAACAAGAAGGGCTGGGCGGTTCCGCATTGGCCGACCGAATATGGTGGCACCGGCTGGAGCGCCGCCAAGCAGTACATCTTCCTGGAAGAACTGCAGAAGACCCCCGCGCCGCCGCCGCTGCCGTTCGGCGTCAACATGGTCGGGCCGGTCATCTACACCTTCGGCAACGAGCAGCAGAAGAAGCACTTCCTGCCGCGGATCGCCAATATGGACGACTGGTGGTGTCAGGGCTTCTCCGAGCCGGGCTCGGGGTCGGACCTCGCCTCGCTGAAGACCACAGCCAAGAAGAAGGGCGACACGTATGTCGTCAATGGCCAGAAGACCTGGACCACGCTGGCGCAGCATGCGGACTGGATCTTCTGCCTGTGCCGCACCGATCCCGATGCCAAGAAGCAGTCGGGCATTTCCTTCATCCTGATCGACATGAAGTCGAAAGGCATCACCGTCCGACCGATTCAGACCATCGACGGCGGCGTTGAAGTCAACGAAGTGTTTTTCGATGACGTCGTGGTGCCTGCCGAAAATCTGGTCGGTGAGGAAAACAAGGGCTGGGACTACGCAAAATTCCTGCTCGGCAACGAGCGCGTGAACATTGCGCGTGTCGGCATGTCGAAGGAGCGCATCCGTCGCATCAAGGAACTGGCATCGATCGTCATGGCTGGCGACAAGCCGTTGATCGAAGATCCGCAGTTCCGCCAGAAGCTCGCCGCCACCGAGATCGAGCTGAAGGCGCTTGAGCTGACGCAGATGCGCGTCGTTGCCGCCGAAGGCAAACACGGCAAGGGCAAGCCTGATCCGGCCTCGTCGATCCTCAAGATCAAGGGCTCGGAAATCCAGCAGACGCTGACCGAACTGATGCTCGAAGTCACCGGCCCCTTCGCATTGCCGTATCAGCCCGAGGGCGATGGGCAGAACGAAGAAGGCGACTGGGCTTCGCCGATCGCGCCGACCTATTTCAACTACCGCAAGGTGTCGATCTATGGCGGCTCCAACGAGATCCAGCGCAACATCATCGCGAAAGCGGTGCTGGGGCTTTGAACCTCCTCCCGCGGCTCGCCGCGGGACACGATTCCTCACAACGTCATGGCCGGGCCTGTCCCGGTCATCCACGCCTGGCCACAAGCTGAGAACACGTGGATGCCCGGCACAAGGCCGGGCATGACGGCGGAGATGGAGGCGGGCGCGACCTGCTTCATCCGCGCATCACATAGAGAGTTTGGAGAGCGACATGGACTTTGATCTTTCAGAGGAGCAGCGGCTTCTCAAAGACAGCGTGGACGGCCTGCTGAAGGCGTCCTACGACTTCGAAAACCGCAAGAAGTATCGCGCCGAGCAGGGCGGCTATAGCGAGGCGATCTGGGGCAAGTTTGCCGAACAGGGTCTGCTCGGCCTGCCGTTCAGCGAAGACGATGGTGGCTTCGGCGCCGGTCCGATCGAAACCATGATCGTGATGGAAGCGCTGGGCCGCAATCTCGTGATCGAGCCCTATCTCGATACGGTCGTGCTCGGCGGCGGCTTCCTGCGTCGCGCGTCAGCCGAACAGCGCGCCGCGCATCTGCCGGGGATCATCGACGGCTCGAAGACCTTTGCCTTCGCGCAGGTCGAGCGTGACTCGCGTTATGACCTCGGCGACATCAAGACCACCGCCAAGAAGAGCGGCGCGGGCTATACGCTGTCCGGCGAGAAGTTCGTCGTCGGTCATGGCGATACCGCCGATACGCTGATCGTCACCGCGCGCAGCGCAGGCGGCCAGCGCGATGCCAAGGGCGCCGGCGTATTCCTGGTGCCGGCCAATGCGAAGGGCGTCGATATCCGCGGCTACGAGACCCAGGACGGCAGCCGCGCCGCCGACATCAAATTCGACAATGTCGAGGTCGGCGCTGACGCCGTGATCGGCGATGCCGAAAACGGTCTGTCCATCATCGAGCAGGTCGTCGATGACGCCCGCATCGCGCTGTGCGCCGAAGCCGTCGGCGCGATGGAAGAAGCGCTCAAGGTGTCCGTGGAATACATCAAGGAGCGCAAGCAATTCGGTGTCGCCATCGGCTCGTTCCAGGCGCTGCAGCACCGCGCGGCCGATATGTTCACGGCGCTGGAGACGGCGCGCAGCATGAGCTTTTTGGCCTCGATGGCATCCAGCTTCACCGATCTCGACGAGCGCGCCAAGACGGTTGCCGCTGCCAAGGTGCAGATCGGCCGCTCGGCCCGCTTCGTCGGCCAAAGCGGCGTGCAGCTGCATGGCGGCGTCGGCGTGACCATGGAATATCGCATCGGCCATTACTTCAAGCGGCTGACCATGATCGAGCAGCAGTTCGGCGATGCCGACTTCCACCTCCGCCGTGTTGCCGCGGCCGGTGGCATCACCGAGTAAGCGCGCTTTGCTCTGAAATGCCCGGCATCGTGCCGGGCATTTTTCGTTTGCGGGTGGTTACGTGCGCGTCTGCCGCAGCGCCTCGCCGAGCGCCATCGCCACCGTCATGGCGAGATTGATCGAGCGCAGGCTTTCGCGCATCGGGATCACCACACGGCTATCGGCAGCGGCCGCGACCTCGTCCGGCACACCGGCGCTCTCGCGGCCGAATAGCAGGATCTCGTCGTCGTGATATGTGTGGGAGAGGTAGGGCTCGGCACCCTTGGTGGTGAACAGCGCAAGCTTGAAACCGGCCTCTTGCCGCCATCGCTCGAAGTGCCGCCACGAGTCGTGCCGAGTGATCGTCACCTGATCGAGATAGTCCATCCCAGCGCGGCGGAAGTGGCGATCCGAAATCGGAAACCCCGCCGGCTCGATGATATGCGCCTCGACGTCGAGGCACGCACACAGCCGCAGAATGGTGCCGGTGTTTTGCGGAATATCAGGCTGATACAAGGCGATGCGCATGGCATGCCGATAGCGGGCCGCTGCGGGCGCCGCAAGAGGTTGTGGCACTCGGGACGCGCAGGCGCGCGTCCCGAGTGCGGGGCGTGTGTCAGGCCGCGCGGACGGTGCCGAGGAAGCGGCCGACTTCCTGCTTGAGGCGGTTTGAGTCCTGCGACAGCGACTGGGCTGCCGACAGCACCTGCGACGAGGCCGAGCCGGTTTCGGATGCGCCACGCTGCACATCGGTGATGTTGGCGCTGACTTCCATCGTGCCCTGGGCGGCCTGCTGCACATTGCGGGAAATCTCCTGCGTCGCCGCGCCCTGTTCTTCCACCGCCGAGGCGATGGTCGAGGCGATTTCCGACATCCGGCCGATGGTGTCGCCGATCTGTTTGATCGCCGAGACCGACTGCTGGGTGGCGTCCTGGATGCTGCCGATCTGCTGGCTGATCTCGCCGGTGGCCTTGGCCGTCTGTTCGGCCAGCGCCTTGACTTCGGCGGCGACGACCGCGAAGCCGCGGCCGGCATCGCCGGCACGTGCCGCCTCGATGGTGGCGTTGAGCGCCAGCAAATTGGTCTGGCCGGCGATGGTGTTGATCAGTTCGACCACGTCGCCGATCCGTGCGGCAGCCTGGGCGAGTTCGGCGACGCGGTCATTGGTCGAACGCGCCTGATCGACCGCCTGTCCGGCGATGTTGGCGGACTCTTGCACCTGACGGCTGATCTCGTGGACCGACGATGCCATCTCTTCGGTCGCCGACGCCACCGACTGCACGTTGGTGGAGGCTTGTTCGGATGCGGCTGCGACGGCGGTCGTCAACTGCTGCGCATGATCGGCGGTCGCGGTCAGCGTCGAGGCGGAGGCTTCCAGTTCCGTCGAGGCGGACGACACCGTCTCGATGATTTCGCCGACGGCGGCTTCGAAGTCGCTGGCGAGCTTGAGCATGTCGCTCTTGCGCTGGGCGGCGGTGCGCAGTTCGGTATCCTTCTGCTCGGCCTCCATCCGGCGGACGCGCAGACCGTTGTCCTTGAACACCTGCAGCGCCTTCGCCATGTCACCGATCTCGTCGCGGCGATCCGCATAGGCGATGCTTTGATCCAGATCGCCGCCGGCGATGACTGTCATGGTGTCGTTCATCCGCTGCAGTGGCTTGGTGATCCTGAAGATGACGACGAAAGCAGCACCGAGCCCGAGCAGCAGCGCAATCGCCGCTATCGTGGTGATCCCGGTCTTGGCAGACGCATAAGCGTCGCGAGCACCGCCCACTGCGGTATCGGCACCGGCGTCGTTCAGCGCAACGGCGCGCTCGATGACGTTCATGGCGTCGTTAAAGGCACTCAGACCCGTGGTGTTGAAAAGGCTGACGGCTTCAGTGGCTTTGCCGGCCGCGCCAAGATCGGTCACCTGCTTCTGGTTCTTCAGGTAGATGGCCCATTTTTCCTGGAAACTCTCCCACATGCGCTGTTCTTCCGGCGAGGTGAGCAGTTTCTGATAAACGGCAAAATCCTTGGCCAGGGCCGCTTCTAGGCTGGTCGTCTGGCTATCGAGTTGGCGGCGCTGTTCTGGATCCGTGGTCAGCAGCAGACGTGATGTAAACAGTCGGGAACGCGTGGTCAGGAATTTGATGTCACCGAGCACCCGGATCGACGGCAACCAATTCGACGCGAGATCTTCGGCCTTGGTATTGATATCAGCGGACTTCGAGATGGCGGTATAGGCCTGGACGGCAATCAGCATAACGAGTGCAGAGACGATGCCGATCAGCGTCGTCTTGATGGTCAAGCGCATTGGGAAACTTTCCATGCGGCAATGTAGCCGCGAGCAAAACTTTTGAAAAAGATGACAGGCATCATGCAATGTCCGTCGGTGGTAATTAATTAGTCATTGGTGAGTATCGCCGTTGCCCCTTGGTTAACGTGCTGTCGTCGGATGAAAATTTATGCGCAATTGCAGCGTTCTATAGTTGAGGCGCTTGATGCCGAACGCTGTAGTCGCGTGATGTCGCCGTGGAGAGTATCGTTTGCGGTATGTCAGGGTGGTAACATGCGATGCGCATCCGATGACGACAGCGGTATCGCGGGACGGCGAGCGGGGAATGCACCGGCTTCATTGCTGATTCGACCGGCGACACATCACGGGAATCTGCAATTACAATGCTTATGCAGAGTTACCGCGTTACCTGCTTGCACAGCTAACCCCGAGCGCGCAACCTCGCCTCAGAAATTGAACGTCAGCCGTGCGTCCGACGCAATTCGCTGCACGGGGATGTTGATGGTCGGCTGGGCCGGTGATGCGCAAGCATCACGCCTCTGGTGTTTTGACGATTACTCCGCCGGTGCGAGCCGCGTGGTCGACGTCGATGTCATGGTTTCCCGCACCCGCACCCGCGCGCGCCGCTTCTTCCACCAGATCACGACGCCGGTGACCGACAGCGCTGCGACGACAAGGCCCATCAGCGAGATCAGGATGCGGCCGGGCAAGCCCAGGATTCGTCCCGAATGCATCGGGAATTGCATCTGCACGAAGATGTCGGCGGCGGTGCCGACCCATGGCAGTTTCGCACCGAGCGGGCGCCCGTCCTCGCTGTCGTAATAAAGCTGCGCAGGGCCCACGCCGGCAGCGCCATGATCATCGCCGGGCTCGAAGAAGCCGACCTGATAAACCCCGTGGGCCGGTCCGTAGAACAGCGAGCCCACCGGCGTGGTCCAGCCGCGGGCCTTGCCGTCGGCCTGTGCACGTTCATAGATCTGCGCCCAGGTCATCTTGGGTTCGATCGGATTGTCCAGATGGCGATACTCGCGCTGCTCGTAAGGCGAGGGCGTGTAGTTCGACACCGTCTTCATCAGTGGCGAGAACACCTCGAAATAGAGGTTCAGCGAGAATGCCGTGAAGGCGATGATGAACAGCAGGCCCCATGTCCACAGGCTGAACGCGCGGTGGATATCGAAATTGATACGATAGCGGCTGCCTGTGGTCTTGATCATCCATGCCGGCTTCCAGCGTGCCCAGAAGCCCTTCCCGAGCTCGCGTGCGACCGATGGATCGCGTCCGGCTTTGGCACGCTTGCGCGACGGCAGCGTCAGATAGAAGCCGACGAAACAGTCGATCGTCCAGATGATGGCGATGACGCCCAGGATGCGCATGCCCCAGCGATCGCTGCCCCAGAATTCCGGGATGTGCATCGTGTAATGCAGCTTGTAAAGGAACGAGACGAAGTTCTCGCGGGTGATCGGCCACACGGCGCCCCAATAGCGCTTGCCGAGTTCGGCGCCTGTGTTGGGATCGAGGAAGACTTGATTGTAGTCGATCGTGTAGCGCTTCTGGGTCGCTGGATCGATGCGTGGCAGTACGAAGAACGACAGCGACTCGTTCTTTTCCGGCGTCATGTTCATGTGGATGACGCGCGCCCGCGGGTCACGTTGCTCGATAAGGTTGGCCAGTTCGATTGACGATTTGGCTGGCCCCTGCGTGGTGACGTCCTTCAGCTTGGCGTTCAGCAGGTCATCGAGTTCATGATCCCACGAGATGATCGCGCCGGTGACGCCGGAGAAGAACAGGAAGCCGGCGGTCAGCAGCCCGGCCCAACGATGCAGGCGCCCGAAGATCAATCTCATGGCGTTGCGCCCCTCACAATCCGAATGGCATGTGACTACCAAAGACGCTTAGCGCAGGTCGAGGTGCCGACGGTGGCAGAATGTCGCGATTTAAAGGGCTTCTAAACACAGGCGGAACAGCCAAGCGTCACGGCCATTTCACGCGCGCGTCTCGTTTGCCCGGGCCAGGCGGGAGCCTGCCGGCAACCGGGTGGCCTCGGCCTCAGGCTGATCGGGGCATGGTTTCGGGGGACGGTGGCCTCCATGTGATACGGACGCGGGAGTGACCGGGGGAGGGACGTCGGCAAGCGGCGCAAGACTGCCATGGAAGCCAAATTCTCCGCACGGCGGAACGGTCACGAATCTCCCGTGCATCGCATCCTGTTACCCCGTTCGTAGGCTTGCGCTGTTGCGGCGGGAATGCCAATAGAACGATTCTGGACTGCGTGTTTCTGCTGCGAGGCAAGGACAAGTGGCCAGCCGCCGTGGGGAGGAACCGCGGGCCCCCGTCATTGCTTCAGGTCAACGCGCAGGCGTTGCCGCATAGGCTAGCACGGGGAGCAGATAAGAAAGGGTTGGGATCGTGTCGACAACGTCTTCGGCGCAGCACACGCGCCGTGATTTCCTGTACGTAGCCACTGGGGCCGTGGCTGCGGTTGGTGCTGCAGCGGTTGCATGGCCGCTGATTTCTCAAATGAATCCAGACGCTTCGACGATCGCCGCAGGCGCTCCGATCGAGGTCGATCTCACACCCATTGCCGAGGGGCAGGACATCAAGGTGTTCTGGCGTGGCAAGCCCATCTATATCAGTCACCGCACCAAGAAGCAGATCGACGATGCCCGCGCGGTCCCCGTGTCGAGCTTGCCGGATCCGCAGACCGACCAGGCACGTGTCAAAGAGGGGCACGACCAGTGGCTCGTGGTGATCGGCATCTGCACCCATCTCGGCTGCATCCCGATTGCGCATGAAGGAGCCTATGACGGCTTTTTCTGTCCTTGCCACGGTTCGGTCTACGACACATCGGGCCGCATCCGTCAGGGGCCGGCGCCGCTTAACCTGCCGATCCCGCCTTACGCCTTCGTTTCCGACAGCAAGCTCAAGATCGGCTGAGCCTCCCGGCTCGCCTCGAGACCTTGCGCCGATAGTGTCGTTTTCTTCTTCAGGATCGCATCATGAGCGGACCATCCACTTACCAGCCTTCCCATCCTGCCCTGCAGTGGTTCGAAAAGCGGCTGCCGCTGATCGGCCTGATCCATTCCTCGTTCGTGGCCTATCCGACGCCGCGTAACCTGAACTACTGGTGGACCTTCGGCGGTATCCTCTCGATGATGCTGGGTGTCCAGATCATCACCGGCGTCATCCTGGCGATGCACTACACACCGCATGTGGACATGGCGTATCACCAATCTGTTCTCGGCCATTCCTTATGTCGGCGAGAGCATCGTGACGCTGCTGTGGGGCGGCTATTCGGTCGGCAACCCGACGCTGAACCGTTTCTTCTCGCTGCACTACCTGCTGCCATTCGTCATCGCCGGCGTCGTCGTTCTGCACGTCTGGGCGCTGCATGTGGCTGGACAGAACAACCCGGCCGGTGTCGAGCCCAAGACCGAGAAGGACATGGTGCCGTTCACGCCTTACGCGACCATCAAGGATGGTTTCGGCATGGTGTGCTTCATGATCTTCTACGCCTGGTTCGTGTTCTACATCCCGAACTATCTCGGCGATCCCGACAACTACATTCAGGCTAATCCCGGCGTGACGCCGGCGCATATCGTGCCGGAATGGTATTACCTGCCATTCTACGCGATCCTGCGTTCGATCCCATCGAAACTCGGCGGCGTCATCGCCATGTTCTCGGCGATCATCGTGCTGGCGTTCCTGCCGTGGCTGGATAGCGCTAAGACCCGGTCGTCGAAATATCGCCCGCTCGCCAAGCAGTTCTTCTGGATCTTCGTGGTGGTGTGCATCCTGCTCGGATGGCTCGGCGGCAAGCCAGCGGAAGGCGTCTACATCATTGCTGGTCGCATCCTGACGGCCTGCTACTTCGCCTATTTCCTGATCGTGTTGCCGGTCCTCAGCCGCATCGAGACGCCGCGTGCCGTGCCGAATTCGATCGCGGACGACGTGCTTGCCAAATATGGCAAGAAGGCTGCGCCGATGGCGCCGGTGCTGCTGGCCATGGTGCTGGCAGGCGGTCTGCTGGTCGGCGGCGGACAGGCTGCGAAGGCCGCGGAAGGCGGCCCGACGCCGCCCTCGCTGTCATGGAGTTTCGCTGGCCCTTTCGGCAAGTTTGACCGCGGTGCCTTGCAGCGCGGTTACAAGGTCTACAAGGAAGTCTGCGCCACCTGTCACTCCATGAACCTGATCCACTTCCGCAACCTCGCGGATGCTGGTGGGCCGGGCTTCACGGCGGCGCAGGCGCAGGCGGTGGCTTCGGAGATCCAGGTCAAGGACGGCCCGAACGACGCAGGCGACATGTTCGACCGTCCGGGCCGGCTCGCCGACAAATTCCCGTCGCCGTTCCCGAACGAGAATGCCGCGCGCGCGGCCAATGGCGGCGCCTATCCGCCGGACCTGTCACTGATGGCGAAAGCCCGCAATTACGACCGCGGCTTCCCGCAGTTCATTTTCGACTTCTTCACCCAGTTCCAGGAGAAGGGCCCGAACTACATCGATGCGCTTCTGCAGGGCTACGTCGATCCGCCGCCGGCCGACTTCAAATTGCCGGACGGCGCTTACTACAACAAGTACTACCCCGGTCATGCCATCAAGATGCCGAAGCCGATCTCCGATGATCAGGTGACCTATGATGACGGCACCCCGCAAAAGGTCGAGAACTACGCCAAGGACGTCTCCACATTCCTGATGTGGACCGCAGAGCCGCATCTCGAGGCGCGCAAGAGGCTCGGTCTTCAGGTGATGATCTTCCTGATCATCTTCGCCTTCCTGATGTATTTCACCAAGAAAAAGGTCTGGGCCAACGCGCACTAGGCAGAGCCGAAGAAATGACAACTGAAAAGCCCCCGCGGGGGCTTTTTTGTTGAACAGTACTGCCTCCGCCGTCATGGCGAGCGGAGCGAAGCAATCCAGACGCCACGAACAACCATTGGATCGCTTTGTCGCATAAGACCTCTGCGCCATGACCGCGGGGAGGGCGGATGCGATCCGCATTTGCGTTGTCATCTTCTCGACGCCAAAATGCGCTCAACCGATCACCCCACACACTTCCGGAG
>SDZE01000242.1 GCA_004173095.1 Bradyrhizobiaceae bacterium | reverse complement strand
CTGGTGCTGCTGATCATCTTCATGGTGGCAGCACCGCTGTCCACCGTCGATCTGCCGATCAATCTGCCGTCCTCCACGGTGACGCCGCAGAAGAAGCCGGACAAGCCGACCTATGTCAGCATCAAGCCGGATCTTGCGGTCGCCATCGGTGAGGACATGGTCAAGCGGGTCGACCTGATCAGCCGGCTCGACTCCATGGACAACGGCAACAAGGAGCGGCCGATTTTCCTGCGCGTCGATCGTGCGGTACCTTACGGCGAATTTTTCGACGTGATGGAGCGCCTGCGCGCGGGCGGCTATACGAAGACCAAGCTTGTCGCGCTCGAAGGCGTGGCACCTGCGGCTGCGGCGCCGGCTCCGGGGGCAATGCCGCCGGGTGCCCCGCAGCAGCCCTGACGCGGAACGGCTATGTCGGAGCTCGATCGAACATCCTCCTGGCGTCTGTGGGCGATCGCTGCGGTCTGCGCGGTGACGCTGCATGCCGGCGGCATTGCTGCGGCCGTCTACGAGATGCAGCAGGGCGAAGACGCCGACGGCCTCGGCGCCAATGCTATCGAGGTCGGCATCGAGATGGTGTCGCCCGACGTCGAGCAGACCGATCTGCCGCAGGGCCCGGACTCCGAAGCCTCGGCGGCATCGCCGGCGGTGCAGGAGCAAAAGGCGGTCGAGAAGGAGACCGATCTTCCGAAGGACACGCCGCGCGAGAGTGAAGAGCCGGATATGGCCGTCACCGAGAACGATGCGAAAAAGCCCGAAGAAGAGACGCCGGAGAAGGCCCAGAAGCAGCAACAGGCGTCGCAGGAATCCGTCGCTTCGGAAGCCGCTGCCCAGCAGAAACTCGATGAGTCGAAGGCCGGTGAAAAGTCGCAGGCCGTCAATACCGGGATGGGCGCCGACAAGAAGCGCCTCTCGGCCGTATGGGCCAAGCAGCTCAGCGCCTATCTGGAAAAGAACAAGCGCTATCCCGCCGATCGCCAGCAGAGGGCGGCCGAGGTGATGGTGAATTTCGAGATCAATCGCGTCGGCAAGGTGCTGGCCGTGCGCGTGGTGAAGGGCTCCGGTGACGCCGCTTTCGATGACGCCGCCGTCGCCATGGTGCGCCGCTCCGACCCACTGCCGCCGCCGCCGGCGCTGATCGCCGATGACGGCTTGAGTTTTACGGTGCCGGTGATTTTCCGGGTGAAGAAGGGGTAACCGTAGTAGGGTGGGCAAAGCGCAGCGTGCCCACCGCGGTCGCCGCGAAGACCAAGGTGGGCAAGCTGCGCTTTGCCCACCCTACGGCCGATCAATACGTTGCGCGGCCGCCGGAGATGTCGAACACGGCGCCGGTCGAAAA
>SDZE01000547.1 GCA_004173095.1 Bradyrhizobiaceae bacterium | reverse complement strand
AAATATCCAGATACCTTCCGCAACATTCACACTTCATTAACCACGCCCTGAAATGGTCGGGTTCCGTAACGGTTTCTTAACCGTGCCATGGAGCGCGACATGACGTCGGTGAATACTGGGCTCAATCCCTACGCCAATTACGGCTCGGCCTATGCCCGCGCCGCGGCGACGGCGCAGCCGTCGCTGGCCAATGCGCTCAATGCCCAGGACAGCGCGTCGTCAGCCGCGTCGTCGGCGACCAATCTGACGCTGTCGGATGCCGCCCGCGCGCAGCTCGCCAATGCGACCGACGCCAAGAGCATCGCCTCCGTCATCGCGGATACCCGCACGGCCCTCGACGGGCTCTACACCGCGGCCAAGGTCAAAGGCCCGTATGACGCCAGCGGCAAGCTCGCCATCGACCTGTCCGGGCTCGATCGCCGCGCGTTGTTCGCAGCGTCCACCAACAATGGCGGCAGCTTCACGAGCCATGAGCAGAAAGCGGCGAGCGACGAACTCTCGCGGCGATTCAACGCCGCGATGGCGCCGGCGGCTGGCACGGCGAAGCTGACAGGCAATGTCGCCGGCCTGTACAAGGCCGCTGCCGATTATCTCGATGCTGCCCCGCCGGAAGAAAAAGCCACAGCCCTCTGGTCGGCGCAGCGCGATGCCGTTGCGAAGGGCCTGCAGGCCACGCAGCAGACGCCGGACAAGGCACCGTCCGGCATCGCCAATGACCCGGTCGCCGCCTATCTCGCGCAGCCCGATGAAGCAGCGCCGGTGAAGAGCATCGCCGAGGTCGCCAAATCCGTCCGCGCCGCGCTCGATGCGCAGGCCAAGGCAGCCAAAGACAGCGGCAAGGGCGAACTCGTGTTCGACAGCGGCCGCAAAACCGGCCAGATGGCCGACCTTTCCGGCATCGACAATCGTTCACTGTCGGCGATGTCGCTCAATCAGGACGCGCTGTTCTCGCAGGAAGAAAGTTTTGCCGCCAAGCAGACGCTGGATGCGCGTAACCGTGCAGCGATCCTCGACGCGCTGCAGGCGAGCCAGACAAGCGGCGATCCCTCGCAGCTCAGTCTCGGCATTCTCAATGTCTATTCCGGCATGAGCGACGAGGAACGAACGGCCTCGAATTGGACGCCAGCATTCCGCGACAATGCGGTGGCGGCGTATAAATCGACGAACAACATCCTGTCGATGCTGAAGGGCGGCTAGCGCTGAGTGCAAGGAAGAGCCCCTCACCCGGATCGCAAGGGCGATCCGACCTCTCCCCGGTGGGGAGAGGTAAAGCAAGACAAGCGCATGACAATCAGCGATCGATCGCAGCGACGCTGAGATCACCTCTCCCCACCGGG
>SDZE01000137.1 GCA_004173095.1 Bradyrhizobiaceae bacterium | reverse complement strand
GGTTGATGACTCGCATCAAGCCGAAGACCAATGCCAATCCCAGTGAGATCAGTGCCAGAAAGCAGATCGTCGAGGCAAAGTCGATGAGCGTGACGAGAACGGAATCCACGGGGAGTCTCCTTGGCTGTGGTCCGCGTCAGATCTTGATGTCGTACTGCTTGTTGTCTGCCGGGTTCTTCTTCAGATCGCAAACAGCCAGGGTGTCGACCGGACCGCGCTGTGCAAAGCTCTGCTTGACCGCCAGGCGCTGGTTGCGCACCTCCATGAGGTGAACGTCGATCACCGCGTGATGGGTCTGTGGATCGATCGACAATTTGCCGGACGGCGCATCGATCGAGAGCGGCCCTTCGAGCGCGGCAGTGACCGCATCGCGCTGCGTGCTTCCGGCCTTGCGCACCGCGGCCGCCCACAGCATCGTGGTCTGATACTGCGATACAGCCATCTCGGTTATTTCGGTGTCATCGCCGTACTTGCCTTTCCATGCGCTGACAAAAGCCTTGCTGGCCGGCGTGTCCAGGTCCTTGGAGTAGTTGTAGGCGAGCAGGATGCCGTCGCCCTCCGTCGGCGTGAGCACCATGTGCTCGTTGCCAACGCCGAGCGTGGTCGAGGCGATCGGAATCTTCCCCTTGAGCCCCGCTGCCGCCCACTGCCGGTAGAACGACAGGTGTGCGCCGCCGACCAGCGCCGAGATGAGGAAGTCGGGCTTCTGATCCTGGATCTTCTTGATGGTCGAATTGAAGTCCGACACGTCCAGGGGAAAGAATTCCGTGGCGATGGCAGAGCCGCCGTTCGCTTGAAGCAGCTTCTGGAACCAGCGAGCCATGTACTGGCCATAGTTGTAGTCGGCGGCAAGCACATAGGCTTTCTTGCCGTTGAACGCCTTCATCGCCGCCGGAATCAGGATCTCGGCCTGCTGGGCCGGCGTGGCACCGGTCAAGAACGCATTGCGATCGCAGACGCCACCCTCGTAGAGCGGTGTGTAGAAGTACGGCATGTTTGCGCGATGCAGCAACGGTCGGATGGCCTCACGGGAGGCCGACAAGATGCCGCCCACCACGAGATCGACCTTGTCTTGCCGTACGAGTTGCTGCGCAAATTTGGTGTACTGCGCGATGTCCGACTGGGTGTCATAGCCGACCTTGACGACCTTGCGTTGGCCAATCCCACCGGACTTGTTGATCTGATCCAGAGCGAGGTCGAGGCCCATGCTCATGGGCTTTCCGTAAGCATCGAAGTTGCCGGAAAGATCGAGCAGACTGCCCAGCTTGATGTCCTGCGCGGCCCACGCGGAAGGCACCAGCGTGGGCGCGGCGAGCGCTGCAGCGGCGCCGAGTTGAAG
>SDZE01000431.1 GCA_004173095.1 Bradyrhizobiaceae bacterium | reverse complement strand
GCCGATGCCCCGCTGGACCACGGTGTTTCTGCTCACCACCATCCTGACCAGCGTCACCGGCTTCATGTTTCCGTTCGACAAATTGCTGCCGTCGCATGTGATCGGCATCATCTCGCTGGTGCTGCTGGCGGTCGCCTGCTTCGCGCTCTACAGCCAGAAGCTGGCCGGGCGCTGGCGCTGGATCTATGTGGTGACGGCGATGACGGCGCTCTATCTCAACATTTTCGTGCTGATCATCCAGAGCTTCCTGAAAGTCCCGCCCTTGCATGCGCTGGCACCGAGCGTGCCACCCAGCGAGCCGCCTTTCGCCGTCGTGCAGGGGATCGTGCTGGTGCTGTTCGTGGCGGCGACCGTCATGGCGGTGCGAAAATTCCGCCCGATCGGCGGCGGACTGGCCTGAAAACGGCCGATCCGGCCGTTTTCGCGCGTCGGGTTCCCATCGAAAAGCCGCAAATGCGAAGCTTTTGCGTGATGGCTCTGTTAGAGCCGGGGCCATTGGCTCTATAGTCCGTGGCTCAGCATTCAGCGGGAATCAGTATGGATCGTATTCGCATCGTCGGCGGCAACAAACTCAATGGCACGATCCCGATTTCGGGGGCGAAGAACGCTGCTCTGCCATTGATGATTGCAGCCCTGCTGACCGATGAGACGCTGATCCTCGACAATGTGCCGCGGCTGGCCGACGTCGCCCAGGTCCAGCGTATACTGGGCAATCACGGCATCGACATCATGTCGGCCGGCAAACGCCCCGGTGATCACGAATATCAGGGCCAGACCCTGCATATCTCGGCCAAGAACATCATCGACACCACGGCGCCCTATGAGCTGGTCTCGACCATGCGGGCTTCGTTCTGGGTGATCGCGCCGCTGTTGGCGCGCATGCATGAGGCCAAGGTGTCGCTGCCGGGTGGCTGCGCCATCGGCACCCGCCCGGTGGATCTCCTGATCATGGCGCTGGAAAAGCTCGGCGCCGAACTGACCATCGATGGCGGCTATGTGATTGCCAAGGCACCAGGCGGCCTGATGGGCGCAGAAATCGATTTTCCGAAAGTCACCGTATCCGGCACCCATGTGGCGCTGATGGCCGCGACCCTCGCAAAGGGCACGACGGTCATTACCAATGCCGCCTGCGAGCCGGAGATCGTCGATGTCGCCGATTGCCTTAACAAGATGGGCGCCAAGATCACCGGCGCCGGCACCCCGCGCATCGTGATCGAAGGCGTCGCCAGGCTTCATGGCGCCCGCCACACCGTGCTGCCGGACCGGATCGAGACCGGCACCTATGCCATGGCGGTGGCGATGACAGGCGGCGATGTGCAGTTGTCTGGCGCCCGGCCCGAATTGTTGCAGTCGGCACTGGATGTGCTGGTGCAAGCCGGGGCGACCGTCACTCCAAACAATGACGGCATCCGCATCACTCGCAATGGTGCCGGTATCGCGCCGGTGGATGTGGCGACGGCGCCATTCCCCGGTTTCCCGACCGATCTGCAGGCGCAACTGATGGCGCTGATGACCATGGCAAAGGGCTCGTCGCACATCACCGAAACGATTTTCGAGAACCGCTTCATGCATGTGCAGGAGCTGGCCCGGTTTGGTGCCCGCATCCATCTCGACGGCGAAACCGCCACCATCGACGGCATCGGCAAGCTGCGCGGCGCGCCCGTGATGGCCACCGATCTGCGCGCCTCCGTGTCGCTGGTGATCGCTGCGCTTGCCGCCGAGGGCGAGACGATGGTGAACCGGATTTATCATCTCGACCGCGGCTTCGAACGGCTGGAAGAGAAGCTGTCGGCCTGCGGCGCGCAGATCGAGCGCATCAGCGGGTAAATCCGTTCACGGTGTCCCGGACGCGATGCGGCGCGACGTGCCGCTTGGCAGAGCCGGAACCGTCACAGGCGACGGAGTTCTTAACGGTCCCGGCTCTGCAGCGCATCGCTAAGCGCTGCGCGGCGTCCGAGACAAACAGATCGGGGGCATCTTGACGGGACGACGCCGACTCATCGCCATGGATGCGGACGACCTCGCGGTGATCTCCGCGCATGTGCAGGACGCCGAGGTTCGCATCGCCGATATCGTCTGGCGCCCCAGCGAGAAGCGCCTGGTCGTCGGCATGAACCGGTTCGACTGGGAGCAGTCGATCTCCGGTGAGACCACGCCGCGTCGGCTGATCTCGGCGCTGCGTTTCGATCGCGTCATGGCGTGCAAATCCCGCGACATCGATCTGGAAGGTGGGGATGCCGCGCTGAAACTGCTGGGCATCGAATTCAACACCGGCGAGACGCCAGGCGGCAACGCGCTGCTGCTATTCGAAGGCCGCGGCGCATTGCGGCTCGATGTCGAATGTCTCGAATGCGAATTGGCGGATCTGGGGCCGGATGATCTCAGCGGTGACGATGAAGCCGGGCTGGAGGCGTGACGCCCAAGCTTTGACGCCGCGCCTTGACGTCATCCACCGCCCGCGCCATTGAGCAGGGGAGCCACCTGCAGGCTCCGCCGCGATACCACCAGGCTCCGCCGGGATACAGCAATGCCAATTCGTCTCGATGCCGCCCAAGCTGATTTTGATCAGCGTTTCAAAGGCTTCCTGGCCATGAAGCGCGAAGTCGCGGCCGATATCGAGGCTGCTACCCGGACGATCGTCGATGACGTCGCCGCCCGTGGCGACGCGGCCTTGCTCGACGCCACTCGCAAGTTCGACAAGCTCGATCTGCAGGCGTCCGGCCTGCGCATCACGGCTGCCGAAATCGATGCGGCCGTCGCGGCCTGCGACAAGCCCACCGTGGATGCGCTGCGCTTTGCACGCGACCGGATCGAACTGTTCCACAAGCGTCAGATGCCGAAGGACGAGCGATTCACCGACGCCGCCGGTGTCGAACTGGGCTGGCGCTGGAGCGCCATCGAGGCGGTCGGTCTTTATGTCCCCGGCGGGACGGCGGCCTATCCGTCGTCGGTGCTGATGAATGCCGTGCCGGCCAAGGTTGCCGGCGTCGATCGGGTGGTGATGGTGGTGCCGTCGCCGTCGGGTAAGCTCAATCCGCTGGTGCTGGCCGCTGCACGGCTTGCGGGCGTCTCGGAAATCTATCGCGTCGGCGGCGCGCAGGCGGTGGCTGCGCTGGCCTATGGTACCGCTACGATCGCGCCGGTGGCGAAGGTCGTCGGCCCCGGCAACGCCTATGTCGCCGCTGCCAAGCGCCAGGTGTTCGGCCGCGTCGGCATCGACATGATCGCCGGCCCCTCGGAAGTGCTGGTGGTCGCCGACGACACCGCCAATGCCGACTGGATCGCCGCCGATCTGCTGGCCCAGGCGGAACACGACACCAACGCGCAATCGATCCTGATCACCGACAGCCGCCGGCTGGCCGATGACGTGGCGTCGGCCGTCGAAGGCCAATTGACGACATTGCCGCGCGCCGACATCGCCCGCGCCTCGTGGCAGGAGTTCGGCGCCATCATTCTGGTCGATCGGCTCGATGCTGCGGTGCCGCTGGCCAATGCCATCGCCGCGGAACATCTCGAAGTGATGACCGCCGATCCGGAGGCGTTTGCGGCCCGGATCCGTAATGCCGGCGCCATCTTTCTCGGTGGCCATACGCCGGAGGCGATCGGGGATTATGTCGGCGGCTCCAACCATGTGTTGCCCACGGCGCGGTCTGCCCGGTTCTCTTCGGGCCTCGGCGTGCTTGACTTCATGAAGCGAACGTCGATCCTGAAGTGCGGGCCGGATCAGCTGCGAGCGCTGGGACCGGCTGCGATGACGCTGGGCAAGGCCGAAGGTCTCGATGCCCACGCAAGGTCGGTTGGATTGCGTCTCAATTTGCAATGAGTGATTCCCCCTCAGCCGAGAACGACACCAATAATCGCATCATAGCGGTGACGCTGGATGAGGAGTCGATCGGCCGTTCCGGGCCGGATATCGAGCATGAGCGCGCCATCGCGATCTACGACCTGATCGAGGAAAATCTGTTCGCACCGGAAGGCGCCACGAGCGGCCCGTTCACGCTGCATATCGGCATCACCGGCAGCCGCCTGATGTTCGATATCCGCAAGGAGGACGGCACGCCGGTGGTGGCGCATCTGCTGTCGCTGACGCCGTTTCGCCGCATCGTGAAAGACTATTTCATGATCTGCGACAGCTATTATCAGGCCATCCGCACCGCCACGCCGGACAAGATCGAAGCCATCGACATGGGCCGCCGCGGCATTCACGACGAAGGCTCCCGCACATTGCAGGAGCGCCTGGCCGGCAAGGTCCGCGTCGATTTCGAGACCGCGCGGCGGCTGTTCACGTTGATCTCCGTCCTGCACTGGAAGGGTTAGGCTTGTCGGCGCCGCCGCGTGCGCGCGTGCCGCAAGCCGTGTTGTTCGCCTGCGGGCAGAACAGCGTGCGCTCGCCGATGGCGGCGAGCCTGCTGCAGCAGATGTTTCCACAGACGCTCTATGTCCGCTCGGCCGGCGTGAAGAAGGGTGAACTGGATCCCTTCGTCGTCGCCGTCATGGCCGAGATGGGGCAGGACGTCTCCAAACACCGCCCCATGACCTTCGAGGAAGTCGAGGACTGGGAAGGGATGAATTTCGATCTCATCATCACGCTATCGCCGGAGGCGCATCACAAGGCGCTGGAACTGACACGCACCATGGCCGCCGAGGTGGAATACTGGCCGACCGCGGATCCCACCGATACCCAGGGCAATCGCGAGCAGAAGCTCGCGGCCTATCGCGAGGTGATGGACGGGCTGCTGCTGCGGATCCGCAAACGGTTTGCCAAACCGAAGCCGTAAATGGGTAGGAGTTTTCGCTGCGCCCGACGACGCCTTGCGAGGCCTCTGCGGTTGCCGCGGCGCACCCCTTCCGATAGGTTCCGGCCGCAATTTCAGGATCATCGACTCGCATGCTCGGCCGTCCCAAATTCGTTCTCGCGTCCGGTTCGCCTCGACGTGTCAGTCTGCTCAATCAGGCTGGCATCGAGCCCGATGCGCTGCGCCCGGCCGATGTGGACGAGACGCCGACGCGGGGCGAGCTGCCGCGCGCTTGCGCCAATCGTCTGGCTCGCGCCAAGGCCGAGGCTGCGCTGAAATCGGTTCAACTCGACGACGAACTGCGCGGCTCCTTCATCCTGGCCGCAGATACGGTGGTCGCGGTCGGTCGTCGCATCCTGCCGAAGGCGGAACTGGTGGATGAGGCCTCGCAATGCCTCCGGCTGTTGTCCGGCCGCAATCACCGTGTGTACACCTCGATCTGTCTGGTGACGCCAAAAGAAGGCTTTCGCCAGCGGCTGGTCGAGACCCGGGTCCGCTTCAAGCGGCTCAGTGAGGACGACATCTCCAGCTATATCGGTTCCGGCGAATGGCGCGGAAAGGCCGGTGGCTATGCCATCCAGGGGATCGCCGGCTCGTTCGTGGTGAAGCTGGTCGGTTCCTACAGCAGCGTGGTCGGCTTGCCGCTGTATGAGACCACGGCGCTGCTGGGCGGCGAAGGTTTCCCGATTCGATTCGGCTGGTTGAATGCTAGCTAAGACCCCCAAGCCGGCACCGGCGAAACCATGCCCGATCTGCGGCGAGCCGTCGGTCGAGGCCTCGAAGCCGTTTTGTTCGGAGCGCTGCCGCGACGTCGATCTCAATCGCTGGCTGTCCGGCCGCTATGCGATTCCTGGGCGCCCGACCGACGACGAGGACGGAGAATGAGGCGGCGCCACGCCGGTTCTGTCGGCGATGGGCTTTCGCATTGTTTTGGCGGCAAAATTCTGATCGTAAAATAGCTGTCATGCGGGTGGACAGCGTCGATTTGCCTGACTATAAACCGGCGCTCCCCCGGCCTCGCCGGGGCGGCGCCCAGGTAGCTCAGTTGGTAGAGCATGCGACTGAAAATCGCAGTGTCGGTGGTTCGATCCCGCCCCTGGGCACCATCGGCTTCCTAAGCCGGTGTGAGTCATGAATTCCCAGAACTTCGATTCCAGAGATCTGCATCCGAACGAGCCATCGCTGCGCTCTTTCATCGAAATCGATGAGACATCGGATTTTCCGATCCAGAACCTGCCATATGGCGTGTTTTCGACGTCGGATAGGCAGCCGCGGGTCGGCGTTGCGATCGGGGATGCGGTGCTCGATCTGGCGCTGCTCGAAGCGGAAGGGCTGATCAACCTCGGCGCTGCCCGCGCGGTGTTCGCGCAGCCGTCGATCAATGCTTTCATGGCACTTGGCCCAGAAATATGGACGGCCACGCGGCTGCGGATCAGCCGGTTGTTGCGGCACGACAATCCGGAACTGCGCGACGATGTTGGACTGCGCCAGCGCGCCTTGCTACCGCGGGACGACGTCACGCTGCATCTGCCGCTTCAGGTCACGGGCTTCACCGATTTTTATTCGTCGAAGGAACACGCCAGCAATGTCGGCGTGATGTTTCGCGGCAAGGACAATGCGTTGCAGCCGAACTGGCTGCATATGCCGAT
>SDZE01000396.1 GCA_004173095.1 Bradyrhizobiaceae bacterium | reverse complement strand
CTGGGTCGGGCGAGAGCGCATGGTGGGATAGTGATCAGGGAACCCGCATTGTAACTTTTCATGCAGCGAATGATCGTTTACCGGACATCAACCTTGTTCGATTTGAGTTGTGGCATGTCCTGGTTCAACCTTTCCCTTCGCGAACAATTGCTCGTCGGCGCCACCATGGCGCTGACCTTTGCCGTGTTTTACGTCGCCGGCCTTCAGGTCGGCGGGCACTGGTAGCCCCCAAGTTCATCAGTATTTTGAATCGGTTTTCGGGCGCGGTGACGCCCGGCTCGACCGCTGACGGCATGCCTCCAAACGAGCAGCGCGGGCTCTCCGCCGGCCCGTCATCAGAGCTCTGCGTCAAGTTACTTGCATAATGATAGTGACTGGCCTATTTTGGAATCATGCAACGCAAGAGTTTCAACCAGATGGAGTGCCCGGTCGCCCGCAGCCTCGAGCGCGTCGGCGAGTGGTGGAGCATCCTGATCATGCGCGACGCCATCTACGGAATGACGCGGTTCGACCAGTTTCAGAAAAACCTGGATATCGCGCCGAACATGCTGACCCGGCGCCTGGCGGTCCTGGTCGAGGCTGGACTGCTCGAAAAGCGTCTCTATTCCGAAAAGCCGCCGCGCTACGAATATATCGTGACCCCGCGCGGGCGTGATTTCCGCTCCGTGCTGTGGTCGTTGCAGGCTTGGGGTAACCGCCACTTTGCGCCCGAAGGTGAGAGCGTCGTGTTGATCGACAAGGAGACCGGCGAACGCGTCGATCCCGTCATGATCGATCGCAACACCGGCAAACCGATCACCGAAGCCACCCATGCCAATGCCCCCGGCCCCGCCGCCAGCGCACGCGTCCAGCGGCGCCTGACCAAACCGCGCCCACAGAAGGACGGATCGCCATGAAACTCGACTCTCCGCAGGCGATCGCCGCCGCAAGTCCGGCGCCCATCCCCGACATGAACCCGCGCACCCGCATGCTGCTGCAGGCGCCGATCGCGTCCACGCTGGTGAAGCTGGCCTGGCCGAACTTGCTGGTCATGCTGGCGCAGGCATCCACCGGGCTGATCGAGACCTGGTGGGTCTCGCATCTCGGCACCGATGCGCTCACCGGCATGGCCGTGGTGTTTCCCGGCTTCATGATGATGCAGATGTTGTCGGCCGGCGCCATGGGCGGCGGCATCTCCTCGGCCATCGCGCGCGCGCTCGGCGCCCGCCGCGTCGATGACGCCGAAGCGCTGGTGCTGCATGCCACCGTCATCAATGTGCTGCTCGGCCTGATCGGCTCGGCGATCTTCCTGATCTGGGGCCGCGCCATTTACACGGCGATGGGCGTGAGCGGCGGCGCGCTCGA
>SDZE01000261.1 GCA_004173095.1 Bradyrhizobiaceae bacterium | reverse complement strand
TGCGCGCCTGGGTCTTGGCCGAGGCCTCCTCGATGCGCAGCTTCGGCACGCCGGCCTCGATCGCCTTGGCCATGCCGCCGAGCGCCTCGACCTCCTGGATATGGGCCCAGGCCTTGGTGGCGAGATCATGGGTCAGGCGCTCGACATAATATGAGCCGCCCCAGGGATCGATGATGCGGTTGGTGCCGGTTTCCTGCTGCAGAAACAGTTGCGTGTTGCGGGCGATCCGCGCCGAGAAATCGGTCGGCAGCGCCAGCGCTTCGTCGAGCGCATTGGTGTGCAGCGACTGGGTATGGCCCTGCGTTGCCGCCATCGCCTCGATGGTGGTCCGCATCACATTGTTGTAGACGTCCTGCGCGGTGAGCGACCAGCCCGAGGTCTGGCAATGGGTGCGCAGCGAGAGCGACTTCGGATCCTTCGGATTGAACTGCGTCAGCAGTTTGGCCCACAACAGCCGCGCCGCGCGCATCTTGGCGACTTCCATGAAGAAGTTCATACCGATCGCCCAGAAGAACGACAGGCGCGGCGCGAATTTGTCGACATCGATGCCGGCGGCCAGACCCGCGCGCAGATATTCGACGCCATCGGCCAGCGTGTAGGCGAGTTCGAGATCCTGCGTCGCGCCGGCTTCCTGCATGTGATAGCCGGAGATCGAGATCGAATTATACTTCGGCATCTTTTGCGAGGTGTAGGCGAAGATGTCCGAGATGATGCGCATCGAGGGCGTCGGCGGATAGATATAGGTGTTGCGCACCATGAACTCTTTCAGAATGTCGTTCTGAATCGTTCCGGTGAGTTTTTCCGGCGGCACGCCCTGTTCTTCGGCGGCGGCGACATACAGCGCCAGGATCGGCAGCACCGCGCCGTTCATGGTCATCGACACGCTCATCTGGTCGAGCGGAATGCCTGCGAAGAGCGTGCGCATGTCGTAGATGGAGTCGATGGCGACGCCGGCCATGCCGACATCGCCGGCGACGCGCGGATGATCCGAGTCGTAGC
Organism: Bradyrhizobiaceae bacterium; assembly: GCA_004173095.1. GTDB lineage: Bacteria > Pseudomonadota > Alphaproteobacteria > Rhizobiales > Xanthobacteraceae > Tardiphaga. The sequence continues at coordinate 345 of SDZE01000261.1, read as the reverse complement.
CGCGATGGGTGGCGAGATCGAACGCGACCGACAGGCCCTTCTGGCCGGCGGCGAGATTGCGGCGATAGAAGGCGTTGGAATCTTCCGCGGTGGAGAAGCCGGCATATTGCCGGATCGTCCAGGGCTGATTGACATACATGGTTGGGTAGGGGCCGCGCAGGAACGGCGCGGCACCGGGATAGGTGTCGAGGAAGTCGATGCCTTCGACGTCGGCCTCGCCATAGGCCGGATTGACCAGAATGCCCTCCGGCGTCAGCCACGGTTCGGCGCTGCCGGACGGCGCGCCCGGGGCTATCGGTGCGAAAGCGATGTCGGCGAAATTCGGAATCTTGCTCATTGTTATTT
>SDZE01000054.1 GCA_004173095.1 Bradyrhizobiaceae bacterium | reverse complement strand
CATCATCAATGTCGCGGGCCATCGGCTGTCGACCGGCGGCATGGAGGAGATTCTCGCTTCGCATCCCGATGTTGCCGAATGTGCGGTGCTCGGTGTGAAGGACACGATCAAGGGCGAGGTGCCGTGCGGCTTTCTGGTGCTGAAAGCCGGCGTCACCCGCACCCATGCCGAGATCGAGAAAGAAGTTGTTGCGCTGGTGCGCGACAAGCTCGGGCCGGTGGCGGCATTCAAGCTTGCGATTGCCGTGACGCGCCTGCCCAAGACCCGCTCCGGCAAAATCCTGCGCGGCACGATCAAGAAGATTGCGGATGGCGAAAGCTGGTCGATGCCGGCCACCATTGAGGATCCGAAAGCGCTGGACGAAATCGGCGTGGCCTTGAAGGGCAGGGTGTAAACGGCGGTGCAGGTGTCGTCGCAGCCGTAGGGTGGGCAAAGCGCAGCGTGCCCACCCATGCTGTGCCCACCGCTCACGCCCGTGGTGGGCACGCTGCGCTTTGCCCACCCTACGAACTGTTCTTCCTACGCATTACCGCCCTACGAGTCGGCGGCTTGAACGCCTATCTTCCATTTCGCGCAAGATGCGTTAAACAGCGCCCCATCACGCCGCCGGGATATCACGCATGCGCCTCGCACCGACCTCCCTCATCGCGCTCACGCTCGCCGCCACGTTGCTCGGCGCCTGTGCGCGCCGTTCCGATGTGCCGATGTCAAGCGGCGGCGATGACGACGACGCCGTCTGCCGCGCCAATGGCGTGGCTGTCGGCTCGCCGGAATATTCGGCCTGCCGAAAGGACCGCGACGTCCAGCGCAGCAATGCCATTGCCCGAGCCGATCGCAAGCAGCGCGACCTCGGCGAATATATGCTGAACAATCCCAGCCGGCCGTAAGGAAACATCGCGATGGACATCAAGGTCAGGGATTCCAACGGCGCACTGCTCGCCGAGGGCGACAGCGTGACGATCATCAAGGATCTGAAGCTGAAAGGCTCGTCCACCGTGCTCAAGCGCGGCACGGTGATCAAGAACATCCATCTCACGGACAACGAAGACGAAATCGAAGGCCGCACTGACAAGGTCAAGGGCCTGGTGCTGCGGACGGAGTTTTTGAAGAAGATGTGAAGCTCAAAGGATGGTAAGCGCAGCGAACGCCATCCTTCGGCTTCATGCCTCGACGTAGTCTGCAATGCTCGTGGGGACGGGTACGGGCGCCCCGTCTTCTTTCAACCCTTCGATATGAAAGCGGATGGCATCGCGAATCTCGCGCTCGATTGCCTGCAAGGTCTCTGCGGTCGCGACGCATCCGGGCAGATCAGGCACGTAAGCCGAATAATTGTTCGTCGTCTTTT
>SDZE01000217.1 GCA_004173095.1 Bradyrhizobiaceae bacterium | reverse complement strand
TCTATCTCACGGCCTGGATGTCGCGCGACGGCGTCGTGCAATTTCGCAACGACGTCTACGATCAGGACACACAGCTCAACGAGGCCTCCGCCGACATCAAGGCGTTCCTGAATCCGACCCCGGAGCCGGTGACGCGCTGACACCAAGCCTGCGAGCTTCGGCCGTCCTCGCATAGGGTCCATGCGCCGGCGTCCCGTTGGTTTACAGCGGCTGCGCCGGCGGCCTAGTCTTCGTTCGACAATCACTGTGTTGAACGGATGCACGAAATGACATTGGCGATGAGCTGGGACGAGTGGGCGAAGCACGATGCGGTGGCTCTGGCCGAGCGCGTCCGCCAGGGCGAGCTCACGCCGGCCGAACTGGCGGCGCAGGCCGCCGCCGGCATCGCCAAGACCAATCCCGCGCTCGATGCTGTTGTCGAAGTGTTCGATGATGTGGTCGTCGATCCGCTCAAGGATGGCATGAACCCCGACGGTGTGTTCGGCGGCGTGCCTTATCTGATGAAAGACCTGGGGCCGACGCTGAAAGGGCGGTTGCAGGAATTTGGCTCGCAGATCATGCAGGGCCATCGCTCCGCGCAGGACAGCTTCCTCACCGGCAAGATCCGCAACGCCGGCCTCAACATCATCGGTCGCAGCACCACACCAGAATTCGGCGTATGCAGCTCGGCCGAGAACAAGTTCTACGTCACGCGCAATCCGTGGAACCCGGACTATTCGAGCTGCGGCTCGTCGGCCGGCTCATCCGCCATGGTCGGCGCACGGCGCAGGCGTGCTGCCGATCTCGCATGCCACCGATGGCGGCGGCTCGATCCGTATTCCTGCAGGTGTCTGCGGCACCATCGGTCTGAAAGTCTCGCGCGGCGTCTATTCCCTGGCGCCCGCTTTGTCGGATCTCTCCGGCCTGGTGTCGATCCAGGGCTGCACCAGCCGCACGGTGCGCGACACTGCGGCCTTCGTGGACAATTGCCGCGGCGGTGCGCCGGGCGAATTCATGCCGTTCTGGTCGCCGACTGAGCCCTATAGCGAACTGATCAAGCGTGATCCCGGCCGACTCCACATCGCGCTGTCGCATGAATGGGGCGACTACAAAGCGGAGCCTCATTTCGTCGCCGAACTGACGCGTGTCGGCAGCCTGCTCGAAGGCCTTGGACATCACGTCGAATGGGCGGTGCCCGAGGTCGATTTCCGCGCCGCGTTCGCAGCGCAGACGACCTGCTACATCAGTAATTTCGCGCAGGTGATCGCAGGGCATCTGGCGCGGCTCGGGCTGGACAAGCCGACCACCGAGTTGCTTGAGCCGATCAATATCAAGATCTGGGAAGAGGGCCTGAACACGTCCTACACCGAACGCGCCGCGATGCAGGCGGTGTTCAATACCACGTCACGCGCATTTGGCCATTTCTTCGAGCGCTATGACATCATCCTGACGCCGATCACCGCAAAGCCGACGCCTAAAATCGGTACCACGGAATATCTGTCGGTGAGCAATACTCCGTCGGTGCATGACTGGTTCGCTAATCTGTGGGAGAACTTTGCCTATACGCCGCTCGCCAATCTGTGCGGCACCCCTGGCATCTCGCTGCCGCTGGCAGCGCAGGAGCATGGGTTGCCGCTCGGCATCCAGGCACAGGCGAAGCAGGCCAATGATGGCCTGCTGCTACAGCTCGCTGCGCAGATCGAACGCGCGATCGATGGCCAGTGGAACAATGGTACCCTGCCGACGCATCATGTGAGCAAAGTTTGATCGGAAAAAGTTACGCGCAGCTGGTCTGATCGCATTGCGCGATGTCCGCGCGCACAAGCTGCATGCATGCTGCAACATCTGCGGTCTAACAGCGCAGACACGGCTTTTGGCCGAACTGGAGCGGTCCCATAGTGTTGTCGTCGAACACGGCAGCACATCGAGCGCATGCGACTTACGGTCCGTCTCGATGAACTGTTCGCGTTAATTGAACAGCATCAGACAACGGCGAGGACTGTTTTGGGAGTGAACCGCGGGTCCGATAACGGACAGAAACTCAATCGTCGCAGCCTTGTCACGGGATCGCTCGCGGCGGCAGTGACGATGCCGGCGATCATCCGCTCGGCAAACGCGCAGGAGCAAGTATCCTGGAAAGTGCAGGCGCATTGGCCCAAGGCATCCGGCTCCTACAGAGACAGTCTCGTCGTGTTGCAGAAGGAGCTCGAGCAGCGCACCGGTGGTCGCTTCAAGCTTGAGCTGTTCGGCGCGGGAGAAATTGCAAAAGACCGCGAGATCTACAATATCGTGCGACGTGGTGTCGTCCCGATGGGCACGATATCGCCGGGATACATTCTCGGCGAGGCGCAGGCGATGGGCTTCTACTTCGGCGTCCCCGGCACATTGCGTGAGAGTTGGGAAATGATGCTGTTCACCAAGAATCTCGGCATCGAGAAACTGGTGAATGACGAGCTGCGACCGAAGGGCGTGATCGCGCTTGGCGACAAGGCCTATCCGACCGAACTCGTTCTGAAACGTAAGATCAATTCGGTGGACGAGCTCGGATCTGTCAAAGTACGCTCGTCCGGCACCATGCTGGAATATCTGGCAGCGGCTGGCCTGTCGCCGCAACAGGTGGCCGGACCGGAAGTCTATCAGGCGATCGCCACCGGCGTCGTGGACGGTGCCCATTGGGGCGCGGCGGTTGGCGCGCTGTCGATGAAGTTCTGGGAAGTTGCGCCCTTCCATATGAAACCCGCTTTGGGAATCACAAATGACGTCTTCATCCTGAACGTGGCTGCACTCGAGCAGCTGCCGGCCGATCTGCGGCTCATCTTGCTGGCACTGCTCGAAGAGCGCTATTTCAGGCGCACCGTCGAGTATCTGCAGCAGGAAGCGGTTGCCTTGAAGACGGGGCAGTCCCGGATGAATGTGGAGGTCGTGCGCTACCCCGATGATGTCCAGAAAAAATTTGACGGAGCCTCGAAAGGCATTCTGGACAAGGAGATCGGAAAGGGGCCGATCGCAGCGTCTGCTGGCGAGATCATGAAAAAGCTGCTGACGGATCTCAATTACGTCTGATGTTGGCGCTGCAGGCGCGTCAGCGCCGGCCCCCATCCGTGTCCAACTGTCCGCAGTCATCCCCGAACTGGATCATGAGATGTCGAAACTGGCTCGATCGATCACACGCCTGAATTCCCTGACGGGAAAATGCGTGGCTCTGCTGATTTTCCCGATGTTTGGTCTGCTCCTGGCCGACGTTGTCATGCGCTATTTCGTCGGCAGCGCCGCGATCTGGACTGCGGAGTTCGCACAGCTCGTATTTGCCGTCTACGCGGTGATGGCGGGCGGCTATCTGCTGGTCGAGCGCGCGCATGTCAATGTCGATATCATCTACGGCCGCTTCAAGCGCGCGAAGAAGGCCATGGTCGATCTGTCGACATCGTTCCTGTTCTACATCTTTGCGATCGTGCTGATCTATCAGGGCGTTGACATGGCGTGGGACTCGTCGGCGAAGATGGAAACATCCGCGAGCCTCTGGGATCCGTATATCTGGCCGGTGAAAATCCTGATCCCCGTTGCGGGCATTCTGCTGCTGCTGCAGGGGCTCGTCCGCACGGCGTCGGACATCCGGACCGTAAGGGGACTGGACAACGACCCGGCCATCTTCGGCAAGCAAGCCTCCGACGAATCCAGTCATTGAGCGAACGGAGGCAACGTGCCCATCGAGCTTCTCACTCTTCTGTTTTTTGGTTCACTGCTTTTCTTTCTGTTCATCGGCACGCCACTCGTCTTTACGCTCGGCGGCATCGCATCCATTTTCCTTTTCATCTCCTTGGGGGCTCCCGGCCTCTACATCGTCGCGTCCAAGTTCTGGGACTCGATGATGAACTTCACGCTCGTCGCCATCCCCATGTATGTGTTCATGGCGATGCTGCTCGAGAAATCCGGTGTCGCCAATAATCTCTATCGGATGATGCATGTGTGGTTTGGCGGCTTTCGCGGCGGCCTGGCCATCGGCACCGTGGCGATCTGCGCCATCTTTGCGGCCATGAGCGGCATCAGCGGCGCTGCGGTCGTCACCATGGGGACCATCGCGCTGCCACGCATGCTCGAGCGCGGCTACGACAAACGGCTCGCAGTTGGCGCCATCAATTGTGGCGGCGGGTGGGGTGTGCTGATCCCGCCATCCATCCTGATGGTTCTGTATTCGATGCTGACCGAAGTTTCGGTGGGCCGTCTGTTCGCATCTGGCATCGGACCAGGCATCCTGCTGTTCGTTCTGGTTACGATCTATATCGGCGTGCGCGCCTGGTTGCAGCCCTCGCTTGCGCCCGCACTGCCGGTCGAAGAACGCGGGGACTGGAAGCTGAAGCTGTCGTCGTTGCAGGCCGTTATCCTGCCGCTGCTGGTGGTGTTCCTCGTGCTGGGGTCGATCTTCGGCGGCTTTGCCACGCCGACGGAAGCGGCGGCGCTCGGCGTGCTCGGCGCGCTGATTTCAGCGGCCGTTCACCGCAAGCTATCATGGGGCGTGTTGAACGATGCTGCGATCCAGACGCTGCGGCTGACGGCGCTGGTGATGTGGATCCTGTTCGCTGCCCACGCATTTTCCACCGCCTATACGACCCTGGGCGCGGGCGAATTGATGAATCAGCTGATGACGCTCATTCCCGGCGGCAAATGGGGCGCGCTGGCCTTCATGCTGTTCGTGTTGCTGATCCTCGGCATGGTGCTTGATCCCGTCGGCATCATGCTGATCACGCTTCCGGTCTTCCTGCCGGTGGTGAAGGCGCATGGTTTCGAGCCGATCTGGTTCGGCGTCGTCTTCATCATCATGATGGAGATCGGCTACATGACGCCGCCATTCGGGTTCAACCTGTTCTACCTCAAGAGCGTTGCTCCGCCGGAGGTGTCCATGAGCGATATCTACTGGTCGGTCATTCCCTATGTGCTGGTAACGCTGTTCGCCGTATTCCTGATCATTTTGTTTCCGCAGATCGCGCTATACTTCCCGAATTTGTTCTTCGGTGTGCCGAGATAGCGGGGCGTGTTCGATCAAGTGACGGGACTCTGTCCCGTCACTTGATGAGTTGACGGTCAATCCGCGGCGGGCGCTGCCGGCTTAGCGCGCTTTTTGACGCGCTTGATGGTGCCGGAGAACGAGAACAGCTTGCGTCCGCCGGTGTGGAGAATGCCGCGCAAAAATATCAAAGATCCGCCGATGCGGGTCATTTCGCCGTCGCATTCGATCAACTCGCCTTCCTTGGCGGCATCGAGGAATTCGCAGCCGAAGGATACGGTGATGCCCGGGCCCTGCAGCTCGCGCGACGACATCGCGAACAGGCAGTAATCGGCGAAGGTCATGTAGCAGCCGCCATGGACGTTCTTCATGCCGTTGAGATGCTTGGCCTCGACGCGAAAGGCGCAACGGATCCGGCCGTCGGGCTCGACCTTGTGCCAGAACGGGCCCGAAACCGATTCGAACGAATCCCGCTTCCAGGTGGTCCATCCGGCGAATTCCCCCTCGGTTTCGGTGTAGGCGTCGGCGCGAAACGGCAGGGTGGCATCGGCGGGCACATTCACGGCGTGGGAACTCCTTGGATTATCGGTAAAAAGTGTTAAATCCGATCCGTCCGGCGGGTGCAATCCGGCCTCCGCGCAGGGCGTTATGCGGGCCGATCAAGGGCCCCGACGGGTATTTTCAGGCAAAGCTTGGGACATGCGGGGAATAGGTCCGAATAAGGCCTTTTCCCTGTGGTCCGATCTTTCTATGAAGATGCCTTCCCAGAGCCAAGACTCTTCGCGGAGTCACGACATCCGACGACTGGACCCCATGACCGAGCCCAAAAACGAGCCAGCGATCACTCCCGAACTCGTCGCTTCCCACGGCCTCAAGCCGGACGAGTATGAGCGAATCCTGAAGCTGATCGGGCGCGAGCCGTCCTTCACCGAACTCGGCATCTTCTCGGCGATGTGGAACGAGCACTGCTCGTACAAATCCTCACGGCTGCATCTCAAGGGGCTGCCGACCAAGGCGCCGTGGGTGCTGCAGGGGCCGGGCGAAAATGCCGGCGTCATCGACATCGGCGATAACCAGGCCATCGTGTTCAAGATGGAGAGCCACAATCACCCGTCTTATATCGAGCCCTATCAGGGTGCGACCACCGGCGTCGGCGGCATCCTGCGCGATGTCTTCACCATGGGCGCACGGCCGATCGCCTGCCTGAACGCGATTTCGTTCGGCGCGCCGGAGCATCCGAAGACGCGCCATCTGGTGTCCGGCGTCGTCGCCGGCATCGGCGGCTATGGCAATTCGTTCGGCGTGCCCACGGTCGGCGGCCAGACGCGCTTCCATACGCGGTATGACGGCAACAACCTCGTCAACGCGATGGCGGTCGGCCTCGCCGATGCCGACAAGATCTTCCTCGCCGCGGCATCGGGCGTGAACATGCCGATCGTCTATCTCGGCTCCAAGACGGGCCGCGACGGCATCCATGGCGCGTCGATGGCGTCGGCCGAATTCGACGATGCCTCCGAGGAGAAGCGCCCGACGGTGCAGGTCGGCGATCCCTTCGCCGAAAAGCTGCTGCTGGAAGCCTGCCTAGAAATCATGGCCGCGGATTGCGTGATCGCGATCCAGGACATGGGCGCGGCCGGTTTGACGTGCTCGGCGGTCGAGATGGGCGCCAAGGGCGATCTCGGTGTCGAGCTCAATCTCGACGCGGTGCCGACCCGCGAAGAGGGCATGACGGCCTATGAGATGATGCTGTCGGAGAGCCAGGAGCGCATGCTCATGGTGCTCAAGCCCGAGAAGGAAAAGCAGGCCGAGGCGATCTTCAGGAAGTGGGGCCTCGACTTCGCCATTGTCGGCTACACCACGCCGACGCTGCGTTTCGTCGTCAAGCATGGCGGCAAGACCATGGCCGATCTGCCCATCAAGGAACTGGGCGACGAGGCGCCGCTGTATGACCGTCCGCATGTGGCGACGCCGCCGCAGCCGGTGATCCATGCGCGCGACGTCAATGCGCCGCTGCCGATTGCGGATGCGCTCGAAAAGCTCATCGGTACGCCGGACCTGTGCTCGAAGCGCTGGGTGTGGGAGCAGTATGACCACGTCATTGGCGGCAACACCGTGCAGCGCCCCGGCGGCGATGCGGCCGTGGTGCGCATCGAGGACGGCCCCAAGGGCATCGCGATGTCGGTCGACGTCACGCCGCGCTATTGCGAGGCCGATCCGGTCGAGGGCGGCAAGCAGGCGGTGGCCGAAGCCTGGCG
>SDZE01000266.1 GCA_004173095.1 Bradyrhizobiaceae bacterium | reverse complement strand
TGCTGGCAGGGGCGGAGATCACGGCGGAAGCCAGGGCTGCGGCGGATCGGTTGCTCAAGGGCGCGGCCTGATCTTGGCTGTCATTCCGGGGCGCGCCGCAGGCGCGAAGCCGGAACCTCATAGTGCTTGCGCTCCTCCAGCAGCCCGCTCCCCTGCCAAAATTCCGGGTTCGCGCGTTACGCGCCCGGAATGACAGCCTTGATCGGGAAACCGATTGTGTTTCGCGCCGTCCCGCTAAACACTCCACTACATGCTTTATTATGTCTACATGCTCGCCTCAAAGAAGAATGGTGTGCTGTATATCGGCGTCACCCGCGATCTCGTTCGACGCGTCTATGAGCACAAGACGAGCGCGGTCAAAAGCTTTACCTCGCGCTACAATGTGACATTGCTGGTCTGGTTCGAAATCTACGACGATCCGCTGACCGCCATCACGCGCGAGAAGGAATTGAAAAAATGGCGACGCGACTGGAAGGTCGCATTGATCGAGGCGAATAACTCCGAATGGCATGATTTGTATCGCGCGATCCTGTAAGAGCAAAACATGATGAGATTCCGGGTTCGCGCTGCGCGCGCCCCGGAATGACGAGAGCGGTGCGCATGGCAAAATCCCCCAAAACTCCCACAGATATCTCCACGCTCACCAAGCCGAAGGCCAAGATCGAGCTGATGCGGCTGTCGCTGGAGATGGAGGCGCATAACAAGCGCTACTATCAGGACGATGCACCGACGATCTCCGACGCCGACTATGACGCGCTGCGCCACCGCGTCGAAGCCATCGAGGCGAAGTTTCCCGATCTCGTTGCGACGGATTCGCCGACCCAGACCGTCGGCGCGGCACCCGCGCGCGGCTTCTCCAAAATTCAACACGCCGTGCCGATGCTGTCGCTCGGCAACGCCTTCAGCGACGAGGACGTCGCCGAATTTGTCACCCGTATCCAGCGCTTCCTCAAACTCGATGAGATACCAGCGTTAGTGGCCGAGCCGAAGATCGACGGCCTGTCACTGTCGCTGCGTTATGAGAATGGCGAACTGATCCATGCGGCCACCCGTGGCGATGGTTTTACAGGTGAGGACGTCACCGCCAATGTCCGTACCATCAAGGACATCCCCACTACGTTGAAGGGTAAGCATGTTCCTGCCGCCTGTGAGCTCCGCGGCGAAGTCTATATGCTCAAGAGTGATTTCCTGGCGCTGAACAAAAAGCAGGAAGAAGCCGGCGACACCGTATTCGCCAATCCGCGCAACTCGGCTGCCGGCTCGCTGCGGCAGAAGGATGTGGCCATCACCGCGTCGCGGCCGCTGAAATTCTTTGCCTATGCGTGGGGCGAGATGTCGGACTATCCG
>SDZE01000518.1 GCA_004173095.1 Bradyrhizobiaceae bacterium | reverse complement strand
GTGCTGCATTGCCCGTATTGCCACGACATCGAATTCAGCGATCGCCAGCTTGGTGTGCTGTATCGCATGCCGATGTCGGTGCATCAGGCAGCCATCGTCGCCGAATGGGGGCCGGTGACGCTTTATCTGAACGGGCACACGCTGGACGACGAAGGCGCGGCAACCATGGCGCGCCACGGCGTGCGGGTGGAAGCGGCGAGGGTCGTCGGGCTGCAAGGCGAACGCACGGCGCTGTCGGCTGTGGTGCTGGAGGATGGACGGCGCAGCGCGATCGATGCGCTTTATATCGCGCCGGAATCTTGCCTGTCGTCACCGCTGGCCGCACGGCTTGGCGTGACCATCGAAGACGGCCCGATGGGGCCGATGATCAAGACCGACGCCGACAAGATGACGTCGGTGCGAGGCGTCTATGCGGCCGGCGATATCGCCCGGGCGCCGCACAGTGTGAGTTGGGCAGTGGCCGATGGCGTCACCGCTGGAACGTCGGCGCATCGAGCGCTGGTGTTCGGCTGAGCCAATGAATCCGACGCCGACATTCAACGATCCCGCGGCGGTGGCAGGCTATGCCGAGCGCGCACAGCGCCAAGTGCTTGGCTTCGCCGATCTGCAGCGGATGGCGTTGCTACTGCTGGCGGAACATGCATGCGGCGCGGCTGACATTCTGGTGCTCGGCGCCGGCGGCGGCTTGGAATTGAAACTGTTCGCCGAGGTGCAAACGACATGGCGGCTGGTCGGGGTCGATCCGTCGGCCGCCATGCTCGATCTGGCGCGCATGACGCTGGGACCGCTGCAATCACGCGCGACATTGATCGAAGGCACGATCGACGCCGCGCCGCCCGGGCCATTCGATGGCGCGGCCTGTCTGTTGACGTTGCATTTCCTGCCGCGCGACGAGAGGTTGCGGACATTGCACGAGCTGCGGCGACGGTTGAAGCCGGGCGCGCCGTTGGTGGTGGCGCATCACAGCTTTGCAAAAAGTGAAAACGGACGCCGGTGGCTGTCGCGTTTTGCGGATTTCGCTGTACTGAAGGGGCTTGAGGCGGAGAAGGCAGCGGCTATGCCAGCTGCGCTGTTCGATCACCTGCCGGCGCTATCGCCAGATGAAGATGAGGCGCTACTGCGCGAGGCAGGATTTCGCGATGTGACGTTGTTCTATGCGGCGCTCACGTTTCGTGGGTGGGTGGCCGTGGCGTGATACTTTCTTCTCCGTCTTCCGCACATCGCGAGGAAGGGAAGGCGATCGGCGTCACTCCCACATCCAGTTCTGGCCCCAGTCACCCTTCCAGCCTGTCAGGCGGCCGTGACGGAACTGCAGGAACAGGCGATCCTTGCGGGGAAACAGTCCGCTGCCGCCGATCTGGCGATAAGCGAGATAGATTTCGTCACCCGGCCGGCCGCGCAGATAGGTCAGCGGCGTGTCGAGGGCGCGGGCCGCTGTCGCCACACCCATGCCGAAAGCGAGCGGCGTGGTGTTGGAGAGTGTCGCCGTGAACGGCGCATTGAAAGAGGGGAGCGGCTGCGAGACGGCGGGTGCGGTCGGCCCCATCAGGGCGACGGCGACGATCGCGGCAGGCAAGGTGCGATAGGTCATGAGATCAGTCTCGCTGCGAATCCGGGTATCGGGCAAGGCGTTGCATCGCTTTTTACCCATCTCGTTGACGGACCGCTATCGATAGCGATGCGTACTCCGTTCGTCACGCAATGTTAACGCTACGCCTTAAGCTTCGGGAACCCTGTTGTTAGGTATTCCTGTCCCGATTGCAGCAGTGGCTGCAAGCGTGAGGATCAATGAGCGTCGCAACCCATTCATCGCCCCGCCGGCGTCTGCTTCTGGCTTCGGACAGCAGTGACCAGTCGCGTGAACTCGCCGATATTCTGTTCGCCGTCGGCGACGTGGAGATCGTTCCCACGGCGTCGATCCCGGAAGCCCCGGCGCGCGATCTGTCGGGCGTCGTGATCGACATCAATCTGCGCTCGGCCGAAACCGTGCAGCGGGTGCGCAACCGGCTGCGCCACAAGAACTACGAATCGATGCCACGCCTGTTCGTATTGGCGGACTCGCTGCATCACGGCGCCATGCAAGCCTGGGCGCTGGGCGCCACCGATACGATCGCGCGGCCGTTCGATCGCAGCGGCGTGCTGCAGCGGATCCGCGCGGCGTTTCCGGATCCGCAAGACGAAGACGTGGCGGCACGCGGCAAAGCGCTCAATCGCGGCGTCGAGGCCGCGCATGCGGTGATCGTGAAGATGTTCGAAAAGCTGCCGGCTGGCGTGCCGCTGTCGTTCAACGACGTGATGCAGGCGGAAGACCTGATCATCAAGGCGATCAAGCGCTCGTCATTGCGCGACTGGCTGACCGCGGTGGGGCGCCATCACAATCACAGCTATCGGCATTGCCTGTTCGTCACCGGTTTCGCCGTCGCCTTTGCGCAGCATCTCGGCATGCGCGACGAAGATCAGCGACGGCTGACGCGCGCAGCTCTGGTGCATGACGTGGGCAAGGCCTTCATTCCGGTCGCCATTCTCGACAAGCCCGGCAAGCTCACGGAAGAAGAGACGCTGGAAGTGCGCAAGCATCCGCGGCTCGGCTTCGAGGCGCTGGTGGCACAGGGCTCGTTCCCGCGCGAAATGCTCGACGTGGTGCTGCATCACCACGAATTTCTCGACGGCTCGGGCTATCCCGACGGCCTCGCCGGCAACCAGCTCAGCGATATCGTGCGGCTGATGACCATCGTCGATATTCACGCCGCACTGGTCGAACGTCGCGCCTATCGCTTGCCTTTCACCCATGCGCGCGCGTTCGAAATGATGGAGCAGATGGGCGACAAGCTCGACCAGCAACTGCTGCAGGCCTTCCGGCCGGTGGCGCTGGGGGTGTGAGTCATTAATTGATGACGGTGCCCATGCGAGGTCAGGGTTTGGGGCGCCCCCACCCCGGCCCTCCCCCGCAAGAGCGGGAGAGGGAGAAGAGCGTTGCTCAGGCCAGCAGTTTTCTCAGTTCCGCTTTGGCCACTTTTTCCAGCGTCGAGCGCGGCATGTCGTCGACGAAGTGGATCTCGCGCGGCACCTTGAAGTCGGCGAGGCCGTTTTTGCAGGCCGCCATCACTTGGTCATGCAGTGTCGGCGGGCAGGCGGCCACGCCGGCTTGCGGGATGATGAAGACAACAGGCACTTCATCCAGCATCGGGTGTTTCTTGGCGACCACGGCGGCCTCGCGCACGCCCGGCACGGTGATGACCACCTGCTCGATCTCCGACGCTGCAACATTCTCGCCACCGACTTTCAGCATATCCTTGGCGCGATCGCCGAACTTGATGTAGCCGCGCTCCAGCAGCGTGACGCGATCGCCGGTGAGGAAATAGCCGTCGGTATCGAAGCTGTCGCGTGTCGCGGCATCGTTGTGCAGATACTCCTTGAACAGCGACAGGCCGGGCACACCGAGAATGCTGAGATTGCCGGTCTCGCCGACCTCGACCGGCGATCCGTCGTCGCGGGTGATGCGGATGCCGTATTCGGCGGCGGTGCGGCCGATCGCCATTGGCGTGTTGGGCTGGTCGACCTCGCCGATGATGCCGTGCGTGATGGTTTCGGTCATGCCCCACCAGCCGATGATCTTGACGCCGAATTTGGCGAAGGCCGGTGGATCGCAGAACGACGCGCCCCACAGCCGGAAGTGATGCTGCTTCGGCACCTCGTGCTCGAGCAGTGCCTTCATGCAGAACGGGATGGTGGAGGTCCAGGTGGCGCGATGATCGAGCGCGGCCGGCCAGAATCGGCGCGCCGAGAAGCGCGGCTGGATGATGATGCTGCCGCCGACCCACAAGGTCGCGAGCATCGAATAGGCCAAGGCATTGGTGTGGAACAGCGGCAGATAGGTGAGATGCGTGTCGGAGGCGTGAAGGTCTTGATGCGAGGCATTGACCTTGCCGCCCCACAACGCATTGGCATGGGTCCACAGCACCGCTTTGGGCCGCGATGTCGTGCCCGAAGTGTATTGCACGCTGCAAGGAGCCCACGGATCGATCGGTCGCCGCGGGCGGTCGGCGCTGTCGGCAAACAGGGCTTCGAAGCGCTCGCCCTTGCCGGGACTGTCGGCGGGCGTGCCGGCGTTATGCGCCGTGACGGCGATCCAGCGCAGGCCGCGGCAATTGGCGGCGACGAGTTCGGCGAGCGAGGGCTGCGTGATCGCGGCGACGGCGCCGCAGTGATCGGCAAAATAGCCGATCTCGCCGGCCGATGAGCGCGTATTGGTGGTGACGGCGATGGCCCCGATTTCGACGCAGGCGAACCAGGACAGCAACTGCTCGACGCAATTGTCGAGATGGATCAGCACATAGTCGCCCTGCTTGATGCCGCGTTTGACGAGACCTGCAGCCAGCGCGCCGACGCGGTCGTGGAATTCACCATAGGTCCACGGCCGCGCCGGTGCATCGAAAGGCGACCAGATGATGAACGGGTGCTCGCGCCGGGTTTCGGCGCGCATGCGCAGCAGCCACGGCACGTCCATGCCGTCGAACGGGCTGATGGAGCCGGGTGTGAGAGCGGGGTTGACCGATGCGGGCATGTGTCCTCCAGCGAAAACCGTTGCGCGCAGGCGTCACGGTTTTCTTTTTGTTTTTGTTGCTGGCGCATGTTTTGCCACCGGCATGCACGCTGAGCAAATCGCAAACCCTTCTGGCACCAACTATTTCGCGCGATGAAATATCGTCGTGCAGCGAGTAAAATTGTGACGATAGCCCGCGCGCCGCAGGTATGGCCGCACTGGCCGATAGTCGAATTGCCTGTTACAGACGCGTATTGTCAATTTGACACACGTTGACCGCGCACCAAGTTGCGGCAGCTGGAGGGAATAATCATGGCTTCTCGTCGCGCCGCGATCGGTCTGCTCGCGCTTGGCTTTTCTGTAGTGTTGTCATCCGCCTGTACGCCGAGCGCTGTTCTGGCCCAGGCAAACTATCCGAACAAACCGATTCGCTTCGTCGTCGGCTATCCGCCGGGCGGTGCCACAGACATTCTCGCGCGCCTGATCGGCCAGCGATTGTCGGAGAAAATGGGCCAGCAGTTCATCATCGAGAACAAGCCCGGCGCCGGCAACAATATCGCGACCGAGTCGGTGGTGAATGCAGAGCCCGATGGCTACACAGTGATGCTGGTCAATCCGGCCAATTATATCAATGCGACGCTGTATTCGAAGCTGAGCTTCAACTTCGTGCGCGATATCGCGCCAGTCGCTGCGTTCCATCGCACGGCGAATGTGATGACTGTCAGCAAGGACATCACCGCCAAAAATGTCGCCGAATTCATTGCCTATGTAAAGGCCAATCCGGGCAAGGTGAACCTGGCGTCATCGGGCAACGGCACGTCGGTGCATCTGTCCGGCGAGATGTTCATGATGATGACGGGCGCCAAGATGCAGCACATACCGTATCGCGGCGCGGCACTTGCGATCACCGACATGACCGGCGGCCAGGTTCAGGTGATTTTCGACAACATGCCGTCGATCATTCAGCACATCCGCTCAGGCAATCTGCGGGCGCTGGGCGTCACCACCACCGAGAAGTCGGCCTTGTTGCCGGATGTCCCGACCGTCGCCGAGACGGTGCCGGGCTATGAAGCCAGCGCGCTGTTCGGCATGGGCGCACCAAAGAAGACCCCGCCGGAGATCATCGCCAAGCTGAACGCTGCGGTGAACGAGGTGTTGGCGGAGCCTGCGATCAAGGCCAAGCTGATCGATCTCGGCGGCGATCCGTTGATCGGGCCGCCGGAAGCTTTCGGCAAGATGATCGTCGCCGAGACCGAGAAGTGGGAGAAGGTGGTCAAGGCCGCCAATCTCAAGGTCGATTGATCGCGCGGCCTTCCACCTGAAGCATTCACTGAGAAGCCCGCGGCGGTACCGCGGGCTTTGCGCGTTACGGCTTCTTCTTCGCGGCGACCGGTTTGCGCGTTGCCGACGGTTGGCCGGGCGCTTGTCGCGCGGTGGACTTGCCCGCTGATTTCGAAGCAGCAGGCTTGCTCGTTGTGGCTGCCGTCGCGTGAGGTTTGGTCGCCAGCCAGATCACATGCCGGGCGCCGCCGCGGGGGCCGGCGGCACGGATCGGGATTTCCTCCGTCTTGAAGCCGGCCTTGCGCAACAGTGCGGTGAAGGACGGGTGAGGAAACGACGACCACACCGCAAGCACGCCGCCGGGGCGCAATGCCGCGAGACTCGCATGCAGGCCGGACAGATCGTACAGCGCATTGTTGGATTTACGTGTCAGCCCTTCCGGCCCGTTGTCGACGTCGAGCAGGATCGCATCACAGCTTTCCCGGGCGGCCTTGATCGCCTTGACCACGTCGCCCTCGACGATGGTGACGCGCGGATCCCCGAGACTGTCGCCGGTGAGTTCGGCCATCGGCCCGCGGGCCCAGGCGACGATCGCGGGCACCAGCTCGACCACGGTGATTTTTGCTTGCGGCCCGAGCACCTTGAGCGCGGCGC
>SDZE01000652.1 GCA_004173095.1 Bradyrhizobiaceae bacterium | reverse complement strand
AGATCATCGGGGCGGATGCCCGGTCCGGTATCGATGATCTCGAATTCCGCCACGGGGCTGCGATAGTGGATGACGAACTGGACACTGCCGGTCTGCGTGAACTTGATGGCGTTGGACAACAGATTGATCAGGATCTGCCGCAACCGTTTTTCGTCGGCATAGACCACGGCGGGCAGGTAGCCCGGGCGGCGAAAGATGAACTCGATCCCCTTGGCGGCGGCCTGCAGGCGGAACATGCCGACCAGCTGATCGAGGAAGTCGGTGAGGCGAACCTCGTCGCGCGACAGATACAGCCGGCCGGCCTCGATCTTGGAAATATCGAGAATGCCATCAATCAGTCCGGAAAGGTGATCGGCGCTGCGCTTGACGACCCGGACCTGATCGCGCGGGCGGGTCTGCAGGCTGTCGTCCTGCTCCAGCAGTTGCGCGTAGCCGCTGATCGCGTTGAGCGGCGAGCGCAGTTCGTGGCTGAGGCCGACCACATAGCGGCTCTTGGCGAGGTTGGCGGATTCAGCGACTTCCTTGGCACGCTGCAATTCGGCATCGGTGCGCTTGTGGGCGTCGATTTCCTGCATCAGCAATGTGGTCTGACGCTTGGTTTCCGCCTCTGCGGCCCGGCGGCTTTGCTTCGCCAGCACGAACAGCCACGCCACCACGCCGATGATGATGGCCAGCGCGAAGAACACCTTCCACAACACCTCGGAGACCTGCGCGCTGTCTTCCGGCGCGGCGGCGGAGGTCTGCAGATAGATCAGGGCTAGCGTCAGGCCGACCAGGCCCGATGCCATGACAAAAACGCCGAGATAATGCGCCAGCTGCGAATTGATCCGGGCCAGGATCGGTTCGGGCAGCAATTTGCCGAACACGGCCGCCATCTGCGCGTCGGCCCGCGCATGCGGCTTGCAGAGATCGTGGCATCGCGCATCCAGCGAGCAGCATAGCGAGCAGATCGGGCCGGCATAAGCCGGGCAATGCGCCATGTCCTCGGGCTCGAATGAATGCTCGCAGATACAGCACGGGATCGTCGCCAAGGTCTGCCAGGCGCGTTTCGGCTTGCGGGCGATGTAGTATTTCCCCTTCGTCGCATAGGCGATGGCCGGGGCGACCATCAGCGCGGTGAGCAGGGCGACGAATGGCGACAGCGCTTTCGCGGTGGGGCCGAACAGACCGTAGAACGCGCTGATCGACATGACGGTCGCGGCCAGCATGGCGCCGACCCCGACCGGATTGATGTCGTAGAGATGCGCGCGCTTGAACTCCATCTGGCGCGGACGCAGGCCGAGCGGCTTGTTGATGATCAGATCCGCCACCAGCGCGCCGACCCAGGCAATGGCGACATTGGAATAC
>SDZE01000022.1 GCA_004173095.1 Bradyrhizobiaceae bacterium | reverse complement strand
ATCATCGTCTCGTGCGCATTGGTGAATCGGCGGCCGCGAAAGTTCGGCATCGGATTCGACTTGCGCCAGACGATGTCGTTGAGCACCCAGAATCCGAGATCCTGCATGATCGAGCCGACACGAAAAATATTGTGATAGGAGCCGATCACCCACAGCGTGGCAGACGGCTTCATGGCGCGACGCGCGGCCAGCAGCCAAGCGCGCGTGAAATCGTCATAGGCGGAAAATGACGAGAACTTGTCCCAGTCATCGGTGACCGCATCGACATGGGAATCGTCGGGGCGTTTCAGATCGCCCTTCAGTTGCAGGTTGTAGGGCGGATCTGCAAACACCAGATCGACCGAACCAGCCGGCAGCTTGGACATCTCGGCTACGCAATCGCCAACGACGATTCGGTGCTCGAGGGTAGACTCTAGTTGTATGCGGGACGTCTTAAGGGACGCCCCGCTACGCGAACCAACCATGACTCAATTACTCTGACTCAGGCGACGCTGTCGGCGACGCGGGACTAAACAACCGACTGACCCGCAATGTGAACCGTCAAAGTAAAAATCGACTTAATTGGTATTGGAATCGCGCTAGGCAAGTTTTGCCGGGCGGGCTAATGATTATGATTAACGCGATGGAAATATTGCGCCGCTTTTGCGTTATGTTGCGCCGGTCGTGCGCCATCGGCTGCCCAGCGCGCATGGAAATGAAGGAATTGCCCGATGCGTTACGATGATTTCCGTCGCAGCGATAATATTGACGACCGCCGCGACGACAGTGGTGGTGGTGGTGGCGGTTTCGGCATTCCGGGCGGCGGCGGTGGTCTCGGCATCGGCACGGTGCTCGTGCTCGGCCTTGTCGGCTGGGCGCTCGGCATTGATCCCCGCGTGTTGATCAGCGGCGCGGAGATTTTCACCGGCGGCCAGCAGGATCCGACCTATCAGACCGATCGCCGCTCGTCGCCGCCGAAGTCTGGTGCGCCGTCGGATGAGGTGGGCAGCATGATCTCCGGCGTGCTCGGCGAGATCGACGATCGCTGGACCGAGATTTTTCGCGAGAGCGGGCAGACCTATAAGGGTCCGCAGATCGTGCTGTTTCGCAATGCCACCAATGGCGGTCGCTGCGGCCAGGCGCAGTCGGCGATGGGGCCGTTCTATTGCCCGCCGGACAAGAAGATCTATCTCGACACCAGCTTCTTCCGCCAAATCGAGACCAAGTTTCGCGGCTGCTCCGGCAATGCCTGCAAATTCACAACGGCCTATATCATCGCGCATGAAGCCGGCCATCACGTGCAGAATCTGCTCGGCATCATTCCACGCGTGACGCAGGCGCAGGAGCGCGCCGGCAGCAAGGCGGAGGC
>SDZE01000381.1 GCA_004173095.1 Bradyrhizobiaceae bacterium | reverse complement strand
TGTCGAGGACGCGCTGGATGCGCGATATCTGCCCGATCGAGCGCAGGGTCGCGCCACCGATCTTGCGCACCCGCTCCGCGACCGGATCGGTCATGGCGAAGACTTGGTCGCCTTGTTCGTCGAGCATCAAATGGAAATCGCGAAAGTGGGGACCCGACATGTGCCAGTGAAAGTTCTTCGTTTTCAGATAAATCGCGAAGATGTCCGCCAGCAGCAGCGTGAGTGCGCCGGAAATATCCCGCACGGCATCGTCCGGCAGGAAAGTCGGCACATCGAGGTCGGCCCCCATTCGTCTGATCATAGCGTTTTCCATAAGAAGTCCTTCCAGTGAGAGATGTGGTGGAGAGAAGCGATGGCGGTTCGCAGGGGCGTGCCAACTGTCGGGGCGCATGTGTCAGAGATCGGCTAGGGCGGAGCCGTGGTCTGCGAGGTCGTCTTCAAGGATAGGCAGGAAGAGGGAAATCGACGTTCCGACGCCGACGGTGCTTTCGATTGCGCTCCATCCACCGGTCTCGTCGAGAAAGCGGCGGACCATGGCCAGGCCGAGACCGGTCCCTCCGCTTTCGGCTCGCGTGGAGTAGAAGGGATCGAACGCGTGAGCTGCGACCTCCGGCGTCATCCCATGCCCGGTATCGGAGATCTTCACGACGACATATCGACCGGCTTCGCTTGCTGAAGCTACGGGGATTTCGTGTTGCACCGATGTGCCGACTGAGATCACGCCGCTATGCGCAATAGCGTTTCTGGCGTTCGCGACGATGTTCAATAACGCGTTTTCGAAATCGAGCCGGTTGCAGGCGATGTGCGCATGCGACGGCGCGAGATCGAGCCTGACATCGATCGCCGACCCCGCCAGCAACGCGAACAAGCCGTACAGGGTTTGAACCGCCGAATTGACGTCGAGCGGAGCCACAGTGCGATACGACTGCACAGGGAGAAGCGTCAAGCGCCTGACAACCGTCTTTGCCCGGTCGAGTGCCAGCTCGGCTTTCTCCACCAGTGCCGGTATGTCGACTTCCCGGCCGAGCTTGGATCGTAGTTCGATCAGCGACAGAGCCGTATTGGCAACCTGGAACAGGTTGTTGAGGTCATGGGCAAGGCCATTCGAGAGAAGGTGGCTTGCCTCAATCTGACGAATGGTTCGAGCCTGGGCGTTTTCGTCCGCGAATTTGCGATCGATCTCCAAGTCCGAATGCCAATCCTCGTTTCTGCTGGCGCGCTCCGACTTTTGCACCGGGCTGCAGATGCGGGTTGCGAGATCGGGATCGTGTGTCGGCGCAGCGGCGGGCAAGCGATGCAGATTGTTCGGCACGAAGAGTGGAGGGCTGGTCTGAAACGAAGCGCTTTGCATGGTGGTCTCCCATCGGACGAACGTCGGTGGATCTCACGCCGGCGCAACGGTTGTGGTGAGCAGCGATTGGCGCCGTATCGAATTCGTATGAGGCGGCCGAGCGCCCGTCTTTTCTGCCGCGCGCCGTCGTTTTCATTTCGCATGGGCTCGCCGTGTCAGCCGGGCTCGCACAACAGGCGCGCTCGTCAAAGCCGTTTCAAATGACAAGCTGGCGGCGTTCGCGAAAGACGGCAGGTCGGGAGATCGACAGGGATCCTGGGAGACAACCATATCTCGAACGAATCTGGTTCACCCCGCCTTCAACGCCTTGCACCATCACCGCAGGATTCTGACATGCCCATCGCGCTCTATGCTCTCACCGCCGGCGCCTTCGGCATCGGCGTCACCGAATTCGTCATCATGGGGCTGCTGATCGAAGTGGGCGGCGATCTCGGCGTTTCCATCTCGGCCGCCGGCCTGTTGATCTCCGGCTATGCCCTGGGCGTGGTGGCCGGGGCGCCGATCATGACGATCGCGACCGCGCGATGGCCGCGCAAGACCGTACTGCTGATTCTGATGGCGATCTTCACCGTCGGCAACCTGGCCTGCGCGCTGGCGCCGAATTACTGGAGTTTGATGGCATCCCGCGTTCTGACCGCCTTCGCCCATGGCACGTTCTTCGGCGTCGGCTCGGTCGTTGCCACCACGCTGGTCGCGCCGGACAAGAAAGCCTCGGCCGTCGCCATCATGTTCACCGGCCTGACCGTCGCCAACATTCTGGGCGTTCCGTTCGGCACCTGGCTGGGGCAGGCCTACGGATGGCGATCGACGTTCGGAGCGGTGACGGTCGTCGGCGTCGCGGCATTCGCGATCATCGCCTTGTTCGTGCCGAAGGATCACGACGCGCCGGCACCTTCGAACCTTAAGCACGACCTCGCCGTGCTGGCGCGGCCGCAGGTGCTGATGGGCCTATTGACCACCGTGCTGAGCTGGGTCGGCGTGTTCTGCGTCTTCACCTATATCGCCCCGATCCTGACCCGCCTCGCAGGCTTTTCAGATGCTGCCGTATCGCCGATCCTCCTGGTGTTTGGCGGCGGTCTCGTCGTCGGTAACCTGGTTGCCGGCAAGCTCGCCGATCGCTGGTTGCTGCCGACCTTGCTCGGCACGCTGATGGCGCTGGTCGCCATTTTGGTGCTGATGACCTTTGCCGTTCACAACCAGGTTGCGGTCGTGATATTCGTCGCGCTGCTCGGCGCGGCGGCATTCGCCACCGTGCCGCCGCTGCAGATCTGGGTGTTGCGCAAGGCCGATGGCGCCGGCCAAAGCCTGGCGTCCAGCTTCAACATTGCCGCGTTTAATCTCGGCAACGCCATCGGCGCCTGGCTCGGCGGTTATGTGATCGCCGGTGGTCCTGGCCTCGGTCAATTGCCTTGGATCGCCGCACTCGCGCCCTTGGCAGCGCTGGCACTGGCCCTCTACGCGATCCGGTTCGACCGGCTGCGTGGCGAAGCCCCGGCCGCGGCAGATTAAGGCCTATCATGCTTGCCAATATTGCAGCCGGATGACGTGGTCGGCCGGCCGCGTACGCTGGCGGCTATACCTTGTGCTAGGGTCGCTCACCCTAGAGCCAATTGTGCACCGCCAAGCACCCGCGCAGAATTCCCTTGCCAACAATGATGTTGGTGACCGCCGGATATGACGCGGCATCACTGCGAGGTGCACCATGCTTTCCGAAGGCAGCCATTCATCGCCACTCGTCAAGCCGGCGATCGACCTGTTCGGATGTCCGATGAGCAAGCTCGGAAAAAATCAGGAGCTGCTGGGCAACGGCGTCAAGTTCTTCCGCAAAGGCAGCGATGATCCCCGTCTGGGACAGATCGCCACCGCAGCCGACGATCGGGGTTTTGTGCTCGGCGCATCGCAGTCGGCGGGCCACCGCCGGCGATTCTTCCACGGCAGCCGCGTCACAGCGCAAGAATTCGCAAAGGGGACAGTCTATATCCGCAATCTCGCAGATCCCTATCGCGCCGATCTCGAGGGCTCGTTCGATTTTCTGATGATGGAGCTGTCGAAGGCGTTTTTGTCGGACTTGGCCAGTGAGCACGGATGGCGCGGACCGGAGCATCTGACGGCAAGCTTCGGGCGCGAGGATCCCGTGCTCGCGCACCTTCTATGTGCCACGCAACCAGCGCTAGAGAAGCCCAACGGCTCGAATCGAATTTTTGTGGACCAGCTCGGTGTGGCGATCGGCATTCACCTGTTCGAATCCTACGGTGGCGGTGCGATTGCGCCCCAGCCGCGCGGACGGCCGCTGTTGTCCAAATCGCAGATGGCGCTCACTCTCGAACTTCTGCGCAGCGATCTCGGTGGACCGATCTCGATCGCGGAACTCGCTGCCGCTTGTGGATTGTCACGCGGCTATTTCATTCACGCCTTCAAGAGCACCACGGGGATCACGCCGTATCAATGGGTATTGACGCAGCGCGTGGAGCAGGCTCGCGTGTTGCTCAAGAATTCAGACCTCTCCTTGGCGGAGGTCGCGTTGACGTGCGGCTTCGCCGATCAAAGCCATTTCACCCGGGTGTTCTCGCGTCTGGCCGGGGCTTCGCCTGGCAGTTGGCGACGCTCCGTTCGCAATTGACGTCATGCGATAGTTGGTCACGGTTGTGCGGCCGGTGGCGCAGACGCGCTTTGCTTCAGTCCCCATGCGTTAAAGCGATTTGGTAGCATGCCGGCCTGGCGATCATGTTGTTTAGACCGACCGGCGTGGGCCGGCCGGTCTGAAGATCGCAGAGATCAGGACTCGATGTATGCCAGCAGGTCTGCATTGATCACGTCAGCATGCGTGGTCGGCATGCCGTGGGGAAAGCCTTGATAGACCTTCAACGTGCCGTGCTTAAGTAGTTTGGCGGCGAGGGGGCCTGCGGCGGCGAACGGAACGATCTGATCGTCTTCGCTATGCATGACCAGGACCGGAACATCGATTTTCTTCAGATCTTCGGTCTGGTCTGTCTCCGAAAATGCCTTGATGCAATCGTAGTGGGCCTTGGCACCGCCCATCATGCCCTGACGCCACCAGTTGGTAATCGCGCCCTGCGAAACCTCGGCGCCGGGACGGTTGAAGCCGTGGAACGGACCCGTCGGGACGTCTAGATAGAACTGCGAGCGGTTCGCCACCAGCGCGGATCGAAAGCCATCGAAGACCTCGATCGGCAGACCGCCGGGGTTCTTCTCCGACTTCACCATGACGGGCGTGATGGCGCTGATCAGCGCTGCCTTCGCCACGCGCCCATTGCCATGCTGGGCCACGTATCGCGCAACTTCGCCGCCGCCCGTCGAATGACCGACATGAATCGCATCCTTCAGCCCGAGCGCAGTGACCAGCTCGGCGGCGTCGGCGGCATAGGTGTCCATGTCATTGCCGATGGCGGTCTGGGTCGAGCGACCGTGACCGCGGCGGTCATGGGCGATGACGCGATATCCCTTCGCAAGAAAAAAAACATCATCTGGGCGTCCCAGTCGTCGGAGCTCAGAGGCCAGCCGTGGTGGAACATGATCGGCTGGCCGGTGCCCCAGTCCTTGTAGAAGATTTCAGCGCCGTCCTTGGTTGTGATCGTGGTCATGAGTGCCGCTCGCTGGTTGTCGTGGATGGTGCGGTCCGTCGATCGTCAGACGACCGCGCGGTTGCCGCTCGGGAGTATCGACACAGCTAAGGCCGCGGGGGCCGATGGTCTTGCAGGAAAGTGCGGTGCGATCGCCGGACAAGCATAGAGCTTCCGAGCAATAACCAGCCGAGTGTCGCGGTCCGAGTCGAAGGCAGGCCAGACTACGGCAGGAAGAGGGGCGCCGTGGCTCAATTACCTTCATCCAGGAAGCGGATCAGAAACCGGCTTCCGTTGATCGAGCTAATGAAGAGCTTGCCATGCAGTTGATGCGAGAGGTCTTCCACGAGCTGCAGGCCAAGAGATCCCGTCGATATGCTGCTTGAAGGCAAACCAATTCCGTCGTCCTCGACGCTGAGCTCCAGATAGCCGTCGCTCCCAAACATCAAGCCGACGCGAACGGTGCCCGTTGCGCGGTCGGGAAAGGCGTGCTTCAGCGCGTTGGAAACGAGCTCGTTGACCACCAGACCGCAGGAGACGGCGCGATCGAGGTCGAGCTGGATGTCGTCGATGTCGGGTGAAAAAGCGATGCGATGCTGACCGGCGGCAAAGGACCGGAAAAGCTGGGCACACAGACTTCGCAAATGAGGTCCCATCGATACCCGGGCGAGGTTGCCGGCGCGGTACAGGTTTTCGTGAACCAGCGCCATCGAGCGCACGCGGTTGCGGCTGTCTTCGAACAGCCTGGAGACGGCAGGGTCCAATGCGCGCGCCGCTTGGAGATTGAGCAGGCTGGTAATGAGCTGAAGGTTGTTCTTGACCCTGTGATGCACCTCCTTCAGCAGGGACTCTTTCTCCTCCAGCGATGCGTTTTCCAGGGAAATCGCGACCTGCGACGCGAGCAAAGTCAGGAGGTCGAAACGTGCCTCGGAGAAGGCATGCGATGTCAGGCCATTCTCGAGATAGAGGATGCCAAGAAGCCTGTTGCGCTTCGCAATGGGAAGGCACAGCAGCGACTGCGGCCTGACTTCAAGCAAATAGCGGTCGTCGGAGTAATCGCTCGGAGCCTTTGCATCATCCTGGAGCACGGCCTGCCGTGTGGCGGAGACATGGCGAATGATGGAGGCGGGCGCGTGGTGATCGCTTAAGACCTGACGCCGGATGGTGAAGGCGATCGTGTCTCCGGCTGTGACGGCCTCGGCTTCCAGCCGCAATTCGCCGCCATGAGGCAGGATCAGCAGGCATCGCGTCGCGTTCGATGATTGCAGCACGACGCCCATCATCGTTTCGATCAGTCGGTCGGATCCGATTTCTTCCGACAGCGCCAGGGCGATCTTCAGCAACGGCGCGGTGTCGATGGCGGGAGCGTGTGGAACATGGGCTTCAATCTGGCCGACGACATGCATGGCGGGGGGCAGATTCACGTGCATCTGCTGGATTTGACGCACCTTCGCCATAGCGCCGTATCTGAGATAGAGATCGCGCGCGTGGGCGAGGTGGCCGCATCCGGCGCTGGTCAGGCCGTTGGCGAGGCAAAGCCGCGCGGCAGTCTCG
>SDZE01000085.1 GCA_004173095.1 Bradyrhizobiaceae bacterium | reverse complement strand
CGGATAGTCCGACATCTCGCCCCACGCATAGGCAAAGAATTTCAGCGGCCGCGACGCGGTGATGGCCACATCCTTCTGCCGCAGCGAGCCGGCAGCCGAGTTGCGCGGATTGGCGAATATGGTGTCGCTGGCCTCTTCCTGCTTTTTGTTCAGCGCCAGGAAATCACTCTTGAGCATATAGACTTCGCCGCGGAGCTCACAGGCGGCAGGGACATGCCTACCCTTCAGCTGATGGGGGATGTCGTTGATGGTGCGGACATTGGCGGTGACATCCTCGCCCGTAAAACCGTCGCCGCGGGTGGCAGCGCGGATCAGTTCGCCATTCTCGTAGCGCAACGACAGCGACAGACCGTCGATCTTCGGCTCAGCCACCAGTGCCGGAAATTCATCGAGTTTCAGGAAGCGCTGAATACGTGAGATGAATTCGGCGACGTCCTCGTCGCTGAAGGCGTTGCCGAGCGACAGCATCGGCACGGCGTGTTTAATTTTGGCGAAGCCGCGCGCGGGTGCCGCGCCGACGGTCTGGGTCGGCGAATCCGTCGCAACGAGATCGGGAAACTTCGCCTCGATGGCTTCGACGCGGTGGCGCAACGCGTCATACTCGGCGTCGGAGATCCTCGGTGCATCGTCCTGATAGTAGCGCTTGTTATGCGCCTCCATCTCCAGCGACAGCCGCATTAGCTCGATCTTGGCCTTCGGCTTGGTGAGCGTGGAGATATCCGTGGGAGTTTTGGGGGATTTTGCCATGCGCTATTCTCGTCGTCATGCCCGGGCCTGTCCCGGCCATCCACGCCTTGACGCTCCGTTTTAAAGACGTGGATGCCCGGCACAAGGCCGGGCATGACGGCGTGTGGTCTGACTACGCCGCGCCCTTGAGCAACCGATCCGCCGCAGCCCGGGCTTCCGCCGTGATCTCCGCCCCCGCCAGCATGCGGGCGATTTCTTCGCGGCGGTGATCGTCGGCCAGGGTGTTGACGTTGGTCGCCACGCGTTTGCCCTTGTCGAGGGCGGCTTTCGAAATCAACAGATGCTGGTCCGCCCGCGCTGCCACCTGCGGGGCGTGGGTCACCGCCATCACCTGCACCTTGTCGGCGAGACGACCGAGCCTTGCGCCGATGGCGTCGGCCACCGCGCCGCCGACGCCGGTATCGATCTCGTCGAACACCAGCGTGGGCGCCGATCCCTTGTCGGACAGCACCACTTTCAGCGCCAGCAGGAAGCGCGAGAGTTCGCCGCCGGAAGCGACCTTCATCATCGGCCCCGGCCGCGTGCCCGGATTGGTCTGTACCCAGAATTCGACGCGATCGATGCCCGTCGGGCCGGGCGTCGCTGCATCCGTATCGACCTGGGTGATGAACTTCGCGCGCTCCAGCTTCAGCGGTGCGAGTTCGGCGATCACGGCCTTGTTGAGCTTCTCGGCCGACTTGGTGCGGGCGGCCGACAGTTTTGCTGCGGCCGTGGCATATTTTGCGTCGGCCTCGACGGCGGCCTTCTCCAGCTTCTGCAACTGCCCGGCGCCGGCATCGATGATGGCCACGTCGGCCTCGAACTTGGCGGCCAGCGCGGCGAGGCCATCGACGGGAGTCGAGAATTTGCGCGCCGCAGCCCGCAGCGCGAACAGCCGTTCCTCGATACGCTCAAGCTCGGCGGGATCGAAATCCGCGGCGACCAAAGCGGCGCTGAGGTGCTGATCGGCCTCTTCCAGCGCATTGATGGCGACGTCGATCGCCTTCACTGCAGGTTCGACCATGGCAGGCGACGAACCGGCCCGGCGCTCCAGCCGCCGGACGGCAGCGGCCAGTGCGGAAATCGGTGAATGCGGGCCCGATACTGCCTCCTGCGCCTCGCGCAGATCAGCGGCGATCTTTTCGCCCTGCATCATGCCGGTACGGCGTTCGGCGAGCTGCGTCTCCTCGCCATCCTTCGGACGGAGCTTCTTCAATTCGTCAGCGGAATGACGCAGATAGTCGGCGTCGCGGGCCGCGCGCTCCATCTCGGCGCGATGGCTGTCGAGAGCCCCGTAGGCGGCCTTACGGGCGCTCCACAGGCCATCCAACGCGGTAACGTCCTTCTCCAGCCCTGCGAACGCATCGAGCAGGCGGCGATGGCTGGCAGCGTCCACCAGCGCGCGGTCGTCATGCTGGCCGTGGATCTCCACCAAAGCGGCGCCGACCACCTTGAGCGTCTGCACGCTGACGGTCTGGTCGTTGATGTAAGCGCGGGTGCGGCCGTCGGCGAACTGCACGCGGCGCAGAATCATCTCGCCGGAGTCGTCGTCGAAACCGTTGTCCTTGAGCAGGCGGAGCGCGGGATGGCCGGGCACGAGGTCGAAGGCGGCGGTCACCTGGCCCTGATCGGCACCATGGCGAACCAGATCGGCGTTGCCGCGACCGCCAAGGGCCAAGGCGAACGCATCGAGCAGGATGGATTTGCCGGCACCGGTCTCGCCGGTGAGCACGGCGAGACCGCGCGCAAATTCGATATCGAGCCGCTCGATCAGGACGATGTCACGGATCGACAGACGAGCGAGCATGAGCGGATCATTCCTAACCGAGGCCGATTCGCTTGAAGGCCCGGGAAATATAGGAGCCCTTGTTCTCGCTCGGTTCGAGACCGCCGGACTTTACAATATTGTAGGCGTCTTTGTACCAGCGGCTGTCAGGAAAATTGTGACCGAGCACGGCGGCGGCAGTCTGCGCCTCGCCGACTACGCCGACGGTCATATACGCCTCGGTCAGGCGCATCAGCGCCTCCTCGACATGACGGGTGGTCTGATACTGCGTGACCACGGTCTTGAAGCGGTTGATGGCGGCGGTGTAGTCGCGCTTCTTCATGTAATAGCGACCGACATCCATCTCCTTGCC
Organism: Bradyrhizobiaceae bacterium; assembly: GCA_004173095.1. Classification (GTDB taxonomy): domain Bacteria; phylum Pseudomonadota; class Alphaproteobacteria; order Rhizobiales; family Xanthobacteraceae; genus Tardiphaga. Next base: position 23,015 of record SDZE01000085.1, on the reverse strand, counting down.
GGCGATCTGGTCCTTGGCGCCTTCCAGCTTCTGCTTGGCCGAGGTGGCATATTCAGAGGTCGGATATTTGCGGATGACTTCTTCGAGCGCAGCCATGGCCTTTTCTGTGCGACCCTGGTCGCGCGAAATGTCCGGGATCTGGTCGTAATGCGAGGCGGCGATCAGGTATTGGGCATAGGCGGCATCGGAGCTGCCGGGATGCAGAGTGACGTAACGTGTCGCCGAGCCGATGCAGGTGTCGTAGTCGCCGGTCTGGTAGGCCGCGTAAGCCGACATCAGCAGTGATTTGCGCGCCCATTCCGAATACGGATGCTGGCGGTCGACCTCTTCGAACTTTTTCGCGGCCGCCTTCGGATCCTTGCTCTGGTTCATGAGGTACAGACCCTCATTATAGAGCTTGTCGGCCGGCTCATCGACAAAGGTCTCATCCTTGGTCGTGAACTTGTCCAGCAGCGAGCCGGTGCCACAGCCGGCCAGCGGCATAGCAAGCACGATCAGCCCTGCGGCGAACCGCAGCGGGCGCCCGAGGCCATTGAATTGATCACGAAAGGAAAGCGCGAAACGCTGTGCCGACATCGATATCTTGCCTGACGCCTGTCTGCGGGTGTCATCACGACGCCCTGAATGCGGTGCTCTGCGCGCCAACCGCGCCCCGATATGGACGAACATTCCCAAACCCGTGGCCATCTCCCCGACCGCGCGCCTGTTTAAACGAAGGCCATCCATTAACCAACCGGATAGGGGTTCATTTCGCCGGGATTGTGGCGAAATGAATAAGCCAGCATCTGGTTATGGTTACTGGCGGTGTCTGGTGATGGATCGGACTGATGGAACGGGATGATTGATCGGGTTGAACAGGTCGACCCGGATCAGGACACGTCCGGTCCGAAAACCGGCGACAGTCCAGCCAGCACGCCAGAAGTCACGCGGCCGCGGCGCGCCGGGGCCTGCACCGAAACGGCGTCGGCTTCGACGATCTTCCAGGCCGAACGGTCGGCCATCAGAGCCTTCAGGACTTCATTATTGAGTTTGTGGCCGCCACGCACCGAACGATAGGCGCCGAGGATCGGCAGTCCGGCCAGCGCGAGATCGCCGACCGCATCCAGTACCTTGTGACGGGCGCATTCGTCGGCGTAACGCAGGCCTTCGGTATTGAGCAGCTTGTCGTCGTCGAACACCACCGAGTTTTCGAACGAGGCGCCAAGCGCGAAACCGGCACTCCACAGGCGGGCCACGTCGTTCATGCAGCCAAAGGTGCGGGCGCGGGCGATATCACGACGGAAGGATTCGGGATTGAGGTCGAGCACATAGCTCTGACGGCCGATGGCGGGATTGTTGAAGTTAATTTCGATCTCGGCGCGGAAGCCGGCAGCGTGAGGGCGGAATTCACCGAAGGAGTCGCCGATGGCGACTTGCACCGGTTTCAGGACCTGAATGAAGCGGCGGCGGGCGCCCTGCTCCACTACGCCGGCCTGATCGATGGCGGCTACGAACGCGGCGGCCGAACCATCCATGATCGGCACTTCCGGACCATCGACTTCGACGGTGGCATTGTCGATGCCCATGCCACGAAGGGCAGCAAGGACATGTTCGGCGGTGGACACGAGCGGCCCATCACGATCGCCGAGCACCGTGGCGAAGGCGGTGGCAATGACAGACTTGGCGGTGGCCTGAACTTCGCGATCCGGACCTTCAAGTCCGGTGCGGACGAAGATATAACCGGAATCGACGGGAGCGGGGCCGAGGGTGAGGCTGACAGGTTTTCCGGAATGGACGCCGACACCAGTGACGGTGGCTTGCGCTCCAAGCGTGGTCTGTCGGCTGAAAGTCATATGGTACCCACCCAAATCAACCTCTCGTCGCGAGAGGGACTCACTTGATCGACCAGCGGTCTCTCAAGTCCCCGAGTCGCAGTCACATTAACCGTTGCCACAAAGTGCGCCAACTCACGCTTTCTAACCGATTGTTACCCAACCTCTGCCGCATTCCGGCCAGCTGTTAACCAAGGTTTTTGGTCGATCCCGCACAGGCCTCGCACCTGCGGCCCAACCTCGAACAATTACAGCATTAAAATCAATCAGTTAAGCAATCACTTTTGTTCTGTTCGAGGTCCACAAAAAAGCCCCGGTACATGACCGGGGCTTCATCTTCGTGACGATTGTTACAATCGATCAGTTCGACTGACGGCGCAGGAATGCCGGGATATCGAGATGATCGTCGCCCTGTGGCGCCGGAGCAACAGCTGCCGGGCGGCCGTGCAGGTCGAGACCTTGTGGGGCCGGACGACGGGCATATTCAGACACCGGCTGTTCGCCGGACATCTGCTGCGCAACGGAACGCTGCGGCTTGCGGTCGGGCAGCGGCGGCATCGGGGCCATGGCCGGGGCCTGCGAACGCCCGGACAGCGGAGCTTCCGACTCCTCATCGCGGCGGCCGAGGCCGACATTGGCCAGGCGCTGCAGCAGCGACAAACGCTGCTTCTGCGGTTCCTCATCCGAATCGCCGCGGGCCTGGCGGATTTCCGCCTGGGCGGGCATCGGCAGCTCTTCGAACTTCGGCATCCGAGGAGCACGGACCGGGGCGCGCTCGGCCGACGGCGGAATGAACTGCTCGGGGAGCGGCGCTTCCATCGGAGCTTCCTGGCGCGGCGCTTCCGGGAACAGCGATGGCTTCTGCGCGATCGGGCGAACCGTCACGTCGCCATAGGTGCCCTGCTGCGGCGCTTCCGGCGCAACAGCGGCGGCGATGGCAGCGAGGGCAGCGCGTTCGTGATTGCTGGACGGTGCGCGCGGCGCGGGCGCCGGTGCGGCCATGGGAGCAGGAGCACCCGATTTGGCAGCGGAGGCAGCAGCGATGCGCTGGTTGTCCGCGCGCAAACGGGCGGTCAAATCGGCAAGACGGGTATCCGGCTGGGCCGGCTGACCAACGGCCGGGACAGGCGCGCCGACCGGACCCGGTGCGGTGCGGGCAAGCTGGGCCTGCTCGATGCCGGTGGCGACCACCGACACGCGGATCACGCCGTCGAGGCTCTCGTCGAAGGTGGCGCCGACGATGATGTTAGCATCCGAATCGACTTCTTCACGGATACGGGTGGCGGCTTCGTCGACCTCGAACAGCGTCAGATCCTTGCCGCCCGTGATCGAGATCAGGAGGCCCTTGGCACCCTTCATCGACGAATCGTCGATCAGCGGGTTGGCGATCGCGGCTTCGGCAGCCGTCAGCGCGCGCTTCTCACCGGTGGCTTCGCCGGTGCCCATCATCGCCTTGCCCATTTCCTTCATGACTGCGCGGACGTCGGCGAAGTCGAGGTTGATGAGGCCTTCCTTGACCATCAGGTCGGTGATGCAGGCAACGCCCGAATAGAGAACCTGATCGGCCATCGCGAAGGCATCGGCGAAGGTGGTCTTCTCGTTGGCGACCCGGAACAGGTTCTGGTTCGGGATGATCAGGAGCGTATCGACGACCTTGTGCAGCTCGTTGATGCCCGCTTCGGCGGTGCGCATGCGGCGCTGGCCTTCGAAGTGGAACGGCTTGGTGATGACGCCCACCGTCAGGATGCCCATGTCGCGCGCGGCCTTGGCGATGACCGGGGCTGCACCGGTACCGGTGCCGCCGCCCATGCCGGCGGTCACGAACACCATGTTGGCGCCGGTCAGGTGATCACGGATTTCGTCGATCACTTCTTGGGCTGCGGCAGCGCCGACATCCGGCTGCGAGCCGGCACCGAGGCCCTGGGTCACTTGCGTGCCCATCTGCACGATGCGCTGCGCTTTCGACATCGTCAGCGCCTGCGCGTCGGTGTTGGCGACGACGAAGTCGACACCCTGCAGACCGGCGGTGATCATGTTGTTAACGGCATTGCCGCCGGCGCCACCGACACCGAACACGGTAATGCGGGGCTTCAGCTCGCTGATATCAGGAACGTTGAGATTGATGGTCATGAGGTTGCCTCTCGTATTACGCGCGATTGGTGTGGTCTTGCCGGTGTCCCAAGGTCAGATTCAAAATCGTATCCTTGGGGGGCGGCGTGGAAGCTTGAATGTTCACTGCCGGTTTAGATCTCATCAGAAGCCCTCGCGTAGCCATCGACCGACCTTTCCGAAGTATCCGCCGCCATCGGTGCCGGTCTTAAGCTGCCGCGTATGGCGCGGCTCGATATGTTCGAGGTGGGCGAATTGCGGGTAGACCAGGAGGCCCGACGGCACGGCGAAAGATGCACTCTTCGCCTCGTTGGGCAGACGGCCGAAGCCGAGCGGCCGCGCGACGCGCACCGAACGACCGAGAATCTGCGAGCCGAGTTCGGCAAGTCCGGTGAGTTGCGAGGCGCCGCCCGACAGCACCACGCGCGCGCGCGGCTCTGCTGCAAAAGGCGAATCCGCCAGCCGGTCCCGGATCATCTCGAAAATCTCCTCGGCACGCTGGCGCACAATGTTTGCAATCGTGGCGCGTGACACGGCCTGCGGATAATCACGGTCGTTATCGCCGGCCGTCGGCACGTTCATCATTTCACGCGCGTCGGAGCCGCCTGTCAGCACGGTGCCATATAACGTCTTGATTCGCTCGGCATCCGCAATGCAGCAGCCGAGTCCGCGGGCGAGATCCATGGTGATGTGTTGCCCGCCGACCGCAAATCCCGACGCATGCACGATGCGTCCGCCGGAATAGGTCGCGATCGTCGTGGTCCCCGCTCCCATCTCGACCACAGCAGCGCCGAGATCGGTCTCATCGTCGGTGAGTACCGAGAGTCCCGCGACATAAGGCGCGGCCGCCATCGCTTCGACATTGAGATGGCAGCGCTCGACCACCAGCATCAGATTGCGTGCAACGGTCGCGTCCGCTGTGATAACGTTCATATCGACGCCGAATTGCGAGGCGACCATGCCCTTGGGATCGCGAATGCCCTTCACGCCGTCGAGGGAATAGCTCACCGGCAACGCATGTAGCACGGTGCGCCCCGGCGGCGTCGCATGACGCATGCCAGTCGAGGTCACGCGCGCCATGTCTGCGGCGGTGACGGCGCCGCCCTTGATGTCTGCTGAAGCTTCGATCAGCTGGCCCTGCAGGCGCCCGGCGGACACCGACAGCAAAACCGACTCGACCTGCACCTTGGCCATCCGCTCGGCCAGCCCGACCGCCTGGCGCACGGCCTGCTCGGCCTCGCCCATATCCACCACAGCGCCCGACTTGACGCCACGCGATTGAATCTGGCTGTAGCCGATCAATTCCACCGCATGCGTGCGTCCACGCAGCGCTTCGTTGGGCGCACACGGCCGCAGGCGCGCGATCATGCACGCGATCTTGCTGGTGCCGACATCCAGCGACGCCACCAGAGCGGTGCGGCCCGGCGCCATCTGGCGCGTCTTCGGCGCCTGGGTGCGATCCAGCCCGCTCATGCCGCGCCCGCTTTCTTCTTGGCCTTGTCCTGCGCCTTGAACTGCTCGTCGCGGGCCTTTGCAGCCTCCTCCGACAAACGCACGGTCAGGCGATCCGGCAAGCGCATATCGATTGTGACGATGTCGCGCGAAAACAGACGATCATCGCGATCGAGCTTGCTGAGCGTGGCGAGCGCATTGCCGACGTCGTTCTCTGGCAGGCGAACATCGAGATTGTCGTTGATCCGCAGATTCCAGCGACGTTCTCCGACATAGATTGCAGCCTTGGTGACGGCGCGCACCTGCGGATAGCGATCAAGCAATGCAATGAAATCCTTCGCCTGGCTATCGGCGCCCTTGCCCACCACCAGCGGCAGTTTGACAAAACGGGCCGGCACATAATTCTCAAGCACCGCGCCATCATCGGCGATGACGGCCAGTTTGCCGTCCTCTTGCCAGAGCGCGAAAGCGTTACGCTCGGTGACGTCGATCTGGAGACGATCCGGATACAGCTTCATCACATTGGCATCAGCAATCCAGGCATTGGCCTTCAGCTTGTCGCGCACGGCTGCGGCGTCGAGAAACAGCAGCGACGAGCGGCCATTGATTCCGCCGATCGCCAGGATCTCGTCCTGGGTCAGCTGTTTGCGGCCATTGAGGACGACGGAGGAAATGCGAAAGCCTGCGGCATTGGCCGCAGCATTGCGGGCGTCCTCAAAGGCAGCGACGACTTCATCGACGTGCTCACCCTTGACCACGCCAAAGCCGATGCTGCCAGCCAGCATCAACAGCGTCGCTGCGATACCAACGCGGCGCGGGATATGGCGCTCGACGAAAATGATGATCTTGTTGGTGCTCGGCTCACGCTCGGGCGCCTTGCGCTTCTTCAAAGCCGCGACGGAACGCTCCAGCGGCGCGAACCGCTCGCGCAGCAGGATGCCTGCCCCGCGGACCGCCATCTTGAGGTCAGCTTCGGGCCCTAGCGATCCGACCGACCGAGATAGGCGTCCTGCACCATCCATTCCACGAGCTCGTCACTGGTTGTGCCCGCACTGTCGCGGGACCAAGGCACTGGCGATGACGCAGATAACGTCTCGGTCCGACCGGGATGGGCAAGTGTCTGAAAGAACACCCATTTCCATCGATACGCGTCGATACGGAAGTTCCGCACAGCTCGCGCCTCGGCAGCCAAGCGCACCATGCGCCGCCAGCGTTAACCTTCGGCGCTCCTGGTAAACAAATCGTAAAGGGGATGTACTCAGGGGGAATATTGCCCCGGAATCTGAGGACTTTAGCGGGAGTGTTGCAGCCCCGTGTTAAGGAACTGTGGCCACGCGAAGGCGGCGCTCTGTCGCAGGCCAGCACCGTCCTACGAAAGATGAGGCGGAGCCGTAACCCGCCGCTGAAGGTCAATGCAAAGTCGGCCGGCGGACTACGCTTCGCTCATCCGCTCTACAAGCGAGCGCTTGAGTCCCAGTGCGATCTGGCCGTTCAGGAAATCCACGAAGGTGCGACCCTGCGCATTGAGGGCCTTCGGGTAGAGCGAGGCTTTGGTCAGCCCCGGCAGGGTGTTGGTTTCGAGATAGACCAGGCCATTGGCCGACACGATGAAATCCGAACGCGAATAGCCGGTGCAGGACAGCGCCCGGTGGGCGAGAACTGCATAGTCCTGCAGCTGCGCCGTGATCTCCAACGTAAAACGGCCGGGACAAATCTCCTGGGTCGATTTGGCAAGATATTTGGCTTCATAGTCGAAGCCGCCATCGGCCGGGATGATTTCGATCGGCGGCAGCGCGATTACTGAACCATCGGCCTGCTCCAGCACCGCGCAGGTCGCCTCGATGCCAGCGATGAAAGGCTCGATCACATAGTCTTCGACCGCCGCGGCATTGCGGACGGCGACGAGATCCTGCTTCGCGTTGACGAACATCAAGCCATAGCTGGAGCCATCGCGCGCCGGCTTGGCGATCAATTTGCCATATCGGTCAAGCGCCGCTTCCATATCAGCCAGCGCGATGCCGGCAGCGATCGGCACGCCCCAGATGGCCGCAAAACGCTTGGCTGCAATCTTGTCGAAAGCCAGATTCGATGACGCCGAGCCGGATCCGGTGAAGGCTAAGCCGCGCCGCTCGCACATCGCCTGCACTTCGCCATTCTCGGCGGCTCCGCCATGCATGCCAAGCACCAGCGCGCGCCCTTCTGCCCGTGCATGATCGAGCGCCTCGGGGAGCGAACCGAGCGACCTTCCGTCGGCCTTGAAGGGATTTTCGAACGGACGCTCATGACCGAGCAGCGCCGCACTCGACGTCTCATAAACCCTGTCATCGGCATCCCAGAACCAGAGCACGGCCTGCGGCAGCGCGGTGTGCAGCGCCTGTGCCGAAGCGACAGAAACCAGGCGCTCCTTGTTCAGACCGCCGAACAGGATGGTGATCCGGGTCGGATCGAGCGTCGCGTGCATGATTGGGTCTCCCTACGAATCACCGCATCCTAACCATACCGCCACGGCAATGGCATGGGACGCCCCGAGTCCTGTAATGCTTTATCGAATCGGCTGACGGGCTCGCCTGAGATCTCTGTCAGACGACGGTCGAGAGCGATCAACGGAATAGAATGACGATGACCAGAGCCTGGCTTGAACTCCCGACCATCGGCATTTTCCTCACTCTGGCACTGCTGTATTACGGCGCCGCGCTGGCGCTGGTGAGCCTGATCTTCCATTCGCCGTTGCGTGGCCGGATCCAGAAACTGAACGGCATCGTGGCGCCGTTCTTCTCGTCGGTCGCGATCCTGTTCGCGCTGCTCACCGGCTTTCTCGCCAACGACGTCGGCGACCGCAACCGCCACGCTGTGCGCGCCGTACAGACCGAGGCCGGTGAAATCCGCAACGTCTATGCGCTCAGCGTCGCCTCGGTCAGCGATATGACCGACATCCGCACGGCCATGAAAGTCTACGTCAAATCCGTGTTGGGCGACGAATGGCCGGCAATGCAGGCGCGGCGGTTTTCACCGCGGACCGACGCCGCCTTCGACGACTTGCTGCGCGAAGTCAGCGATCCCTCGATCACCCGCGATGCCAGTGCGCCGGTGCATGTGGCGCTGCTCGGCGCGGCGATCCGCGCAGGCACGGCGCGCAACGAACGGCTCAGCCTCGCGGCCGACCAGACCAATGATCTGAAATGGCTGTCCGTATTGCTGCTCGGCCTGATCACGCAACTCGCATTGTCGCTCGTGCATATGGATCGGCCGCGGGCGATGCTGACGGCGCTCACGGTGTTCGGCACCGGCGCCGTCGTCGCGCTCGGCATCATCGCATTGCAGGAACAGCCCTATGAGGGTGCGTTTCGCGTCTCGCCGGCACCGCTGGAAAATCTGCTCACATTGAGCGTGGACGGGCCGGCCGGCGCATTGCCCGCCCCACCCGCACCTGAAAAGTAGCCGTCAACCGCCTTGGATTGCCTGGCCGATCCGCTTGATTTCCCAATGCAGATCGATGCCGGACTGCGCCAGCACGCGGGCGCGCACGGTTTCGCCGAGGGTCTCGATATCGTGCGCCGTGGCATCGCCGGTGTTGATCAGGAAATTGCAATGCATCTCCGATACCTGAGCGCCACCGATGCGGAGGCCACGGCAACCCGCCGCATCGACCAGCTTCCAGGCGGAATGGCCGGGTGGGTTTTTGAAGGTCGAACCACCAGTCTTTTCACGGATCGGCTGGGCCATCTCGCGGTGGGCCTGCACCTCGTTCATACGCGTGCGAATGGCAGCGGCATCAGTGATCATTCCGCGAAATTTGGCCGAGGTGAAGATGACCGACGGATCAACGCCGGAATTGCGATAGACAAACTGCATGCCGGCATTATCGAACACATGCCTTGTGCCGTCGCGGCCGATGCCGGTGGCTTCGATCAGCACATCCTTGGTCTCGCCACCATTTGCGCCCGCATTCATGCGCAAGGCGCCACCGATGGAGCCGGGAATACCGAAATAGAATTCGAGACCGCCGATCTTGGCGGCGGCCGCGGCCTCCGCCACCCGCTTGTCGAGCGCAGCGGTACCTGCGGTGACCAAATCCCCCTCGGTGCTCACCTGACCGAAGCCGCGTGGACTGAGGCGAATGACGGCACCGGCGATGCCACCATCACGCACGATCAAGTTGGAGCCGACGCCGATGACGGTGACCGGAATATCGGACGGCAGCTTCGACAGAAAATAGGCGAGATCATCGGCATCCGCCGGTGTGAACAACAGCTGCGCGGGTCCACCGACGCGGAACCACGTCAGCGGCGCCAGCGATTCATTCGCGAGCAGGCGCCCGCGCAGATCGGGCATCGCAGATGTGAGATCGGGCGCGATGTCGGGAAAGCCACTCACGATACTATCCAAGCGCTTTCAATTCGCCGGGCAGTGCATAGGCCCATTGCGTGATGTTGCCGGCGCCGAGGCAGACGACGGTGTCGCCGCTCTTCGCCACACCGGCGACGAGGCCGGCCAGCGCGGCCGACTCCGCCAGCGGAATCACCTCACGATGACCATGGGCGCGCAAGCCAAGCACGAAGTTTTCACGGTCGATGCCAGGGATCGGCGCTTCGCCGGCCGCGTAGACGTCCGCAACGATCACCGTGTCGGCATCGTTGAAGCAGGTGCAGAACTCCTCGAACAGCGACTGCAGGCGCGTGTAACGATGCGGCTGCACCACGGCGATGACCTTGCCGCTGGTGCTTTCGCGGGCCGCGCGCAACACGGCGGCGATCTCGACGGGGTGATGGCCATAATCGTCGATGATGGTGACGCCGTTCCATTCGCCGGTCTTGGTGAAGCGCCGCTTGACGCCGCCGAATGACGAGATCGCCTTGCGGATCTGCTCATCGGAAATGCCGAGCTCGTGAGCGACGGCGATCGCAGCCGTTGCATTGAGCGCATTATGACGGCCGGGCATCGGCAGCAGCAGATTGTCGATCTCATGGGTGGTGCCGGCCTTGCGGTCGCGGAACGCGACCTTGAAGGACGAGCCGCCATTGGCTGGCTTGAGATCAACGAGCCGGGCGTCGGCCTGCGGGTTCTCGCCATAGGTGATGATGCGGCGGTCCTCGATCTTGCCGACGATGGTCTGAACGATGGCATGGTCGATGCACATCACGGCAAACCCGTAGAAAGGCACGTTTTCGACGAAGTTGCGGAAAGCTTCCTGCACGGCGTCGAAAGTCTTGAAGTGATCGAGATGCTCGGGATCGACATTGGTGACGATGGCGACGTCGGTCGGCAATTTGAGGAACGTGCCGTCGCTCTCATCGGCTTCGACCACCATCCATTCGCCACCGCCGAGCCGCGCATTGGTCCCGTAAGCATTGATAATGCCGCCATTGATGACGGTGGGGTCGAATTCGCCGGCATCGAGCAAGGCTGCGACCATCGACGTGGTGGTGGTCTTGCCGTGGGTACCGCCGATGGCGACGCAGCTCTTCAGCCGCATCAGCTCGGCCAGCATTTCGGCGCGGCGCACCACCGGAATACGCTGCGCGCGCGCGGCCATAAGTTCCGGATTGTCGCGCTTGATGGCGGTGGAGACCACGAGCACATCGGCACCGGAGACGTTCTCCGCGGTGTGGCCGACATGGATGGTGATGCCCTTCTCACGCAGCCGATTGACGTTGGCGTTCTCGGACGCGTCCGAGCCCTGCACAGTGTAGCCGAGATTGCACAGCACTTCGGCGATGCCGCTCATGCCGATGCCGCCGATACCGACAAAATGAATGGGTCCGATCTCGCGCGGTAATCTCATGGGGCGTCTTCCGTCTCTCGCCGTCATGCCCGGGCTTCTCCCAGACATCCACGTCTTTGTGTCGCTGGGACTTCTTCAAACAGACGTGGGTGGCTGGGACAAGCCCGGCCATGACGAAAGTGGGAGATATTTGGCTTGCTGGCCTATCGCGCACAGTCCGGTTCCGAAGCGACTGCATCGCGGCCGGTTACGAGACCTTCGCGACCTTCATCACCAGATCGGCAAGCCGGTCCGCAGCATCAAGGCGGCCGACTTTCCGCGCGTCCCGCGCCATGGCGTTGAGGCGCGCAGGCTCACCCGCGAGCGCGGAGATTTCAGAGGCCAGACGTAGCGGCGTGAATTCGCTCTGCGGGAGGCGCACGGCACCGCCGGCATCCGCAAGAACGCCGGCATTGGCGTGCTGGTCCTGATCGATGGCGCCGGGCAGCGGCACGAGAATGGACGGTCGGCCGATCGCCGCCAGTTCGGCGACAGTGCCGGCACCGGAGCGTGAGATGACCAGATGGCTGGAGGCCAGCCGCGCCGGCAGATCGGAGAAGAACGGCGCCAGCTCGGTCTTGATCTTGAGCTGGTCGTAGATCGCACGGACGCGCGGCATGTCTTCGTCCCGCACCTGCTGCGTCAGCACCAGGCGGCTCCACAGCGACGGCTCCAGTTTCTCGATCGCCGGCGGCACGATATCCGCCATAATGCGCGCGCCTTGACTGCCGCCGACGACGAGCAGACGAAACGGCGCCGTGAGATCGGGAGCACTGTAAGGCACCACCGCAGCGGCCAGGATCGCCGGACGCATCGGGGTGCCCGTCGTGGTCGTCTTTTTCGCCAGATCAGGAACGCGATCGAGCACACCCGGCAGCGATGTGGCAATCGCATCGACCTTCCTGGCGAGCAGGCGATTGGCGCGTCCCATGACGGCGTTGGAGTCATGCACGATGCTGGGGATGCCGAACATGCGCGCGGCCAACAGCGGCGGCAAGGTCGGATAGCCGCCGAAGCCGATCACCGCGGCCGGCTTCAGGCGCAGCATCAAGTTAACGGCCATCGCAGTGCCCGCTGCCAGCATCACGCCCGTGCGCGCCAATGACAGCGGATTGCGCGACCGCACGGTCTCGCTCGGCACCACATCGATCATGTCGCGCGAGAACAGGCCGCTAAATTTCAGCGCCCGCGCATCCGTCACCAGGCGGACACGCAGGCCACGTTTCATCAGCGCGACGCCGAGCGCCTCGGCCGGAAACAGATGGCCGCCGGTGCCGCCCGCGGCGAGCAGGATGAGAGGTGCGGTGCTCATCACGCGTAAGTGCGCGCGACATGCGCGTCGATCGCTTCGACCTCGGTCCGCGGCCGCATCCGTGTCAAAGCCAGCAACATGCCGACGCTGTAAGCCAGCGACACCATGGACGATCCGCCATAGGAGATGAACGGCAGCGTCATGCCCTTGGCAGGGATCAGATGCAGGTTCACCGCCATGTTAATGGCCGCCTGCACGCCGAACAGGATCGCGAGGCCCGAGGCCGCAAAGCGGGAAAACAAGTCTTCCGTGGCATAGGCGCGGGACAGTGCACGGATCACGATAAAGGCAAACAGCGCGAGCAATGCGAGGCACAGCAGGATGCCGAACTCTTCGGCACCGACGGCGAACACGAAGTCGGTGTGACTGTCCGGCAGACTACGCTTGGCGATGCCCTCGCCCGGCCCAAGACCGTACCAGCCGCCGTTGGAGAAAGCCTCCATCGCGGTATCGACCTGGAACGTATCGCCCGAGGCCGGATCCATGAAGCGCTTGATGCGGCCGGCGACGTGCGGGACCATGAAATAGGCCAGAAACAAGCCGCCCGCAGCCGCACCGGCCAGACCGGCCACCCAGACCATGCGCATGCCGGCAATGAAGAACAGCGAGCCCCAGGCCACCAAGATCAGCATCGTCTGACCGAAGTCAGGCTGCAGTACGAGCATGGACACCAGCATGATCAGCAGCCCGATGGCCATCGATGTCGCCGGCATGCCGGGCTTGCGGATCGACTCCGAGAACAGCCAGGCCGCAACCACCACGAAAGCCGGCTTGGCGGATTCCGAGGCCTGAATATTGATGCCGAGAATGGTGATCCAGCGCTTGGCGCCCTTCACCTCCGGCCCGATCGCCAGCGTGGCGACGATCAGCACGATCGACACGGCGAACACGATCAGCGCCGAACGGCGGATCTGCCGCGGCGACATGAAGGAGACGCCGATCAGCACAATCACCGATGGCACCAGAAACAGAATGTGGCGGTTGAAGAAGTGAAACGGATCGAGGCCGATGCGGGTGGCCACCGGCGGCGACGCGGCCAGCGACAGGATCACGCCGGCCAGCATCAATGCAACGATCGCCGCCAGCAGCGGCCGGTCCACGGTCCACCACCATTCGCTGAGCGGGGTGCGATGTTCGCGAGTGATCATGGGGCGCGTCCTGCAGATCGATAGGTCTTTATCGATGCGGCATTACGGTTGCCATAGGGTTAAGGGATCGTGAAAAACTAGACCTTCTTGACACCGTCCAGCGCCAGCACCAGTTCCCGGAACCTGTCGCCGCGGATCTCGAAGTTGCGGAACTGGTCGAACGACGCACAAGCTGGCGACAGCAGCACCACCGGCGCTGCGAGCCCAGCTTCTGTCGCGTCGCGCGCGGCATTGGCGACGGCGGCATCGAGGGTCACGCTGATGTCAAACGGCACCTTCCCTTCCAGCGTGCGCGAGAAGTCATTGGCGGCTTCGCCTATGAGATAGGCCTTCTTGACGCGCGGGAAGAATTCAGCGAGCGGCGCGATGCCGCCCTCCTTTGCCTTGCCGCCGGCGATCCAGAAGATGTCGGTAAACGACGACAGCGCTTTGGCTGCGGCATCGGCATTGGTGCCCTTGCTGTCATTGACGAACAACGTGGTGCCGAGATGGCCGACCTGCTCCATGCGGTGGGCGAGCCCGGGAAACGACCGCAGGCCTTTCTGCAGCACGTCGAGGGTCACACCGAGCGCGCGCGCGGCGGCAGAGGCTGCGGCTGCGTTCTGCGCATTGTGCAGGCCGCGCAGCGAGCCAATGTCGGCGAGATCGGCAACGGTCGTCTGCGCGCCGCCGGCATTGTTGACGATCGTCGTGCCATCATAAGTAAGACCATCCGCGAGCGGATGTTCGACCGAGATGCGGATCACCGGCTTGCCGGCCTGATCGAGACGATCGGCGATCCGGCTGCACCAGTCGTCATCGACACCGACGATCGCCGTGCCATTCGGCTGCACGCCGACGACGAGCCGTTCCTTCACCGCGGCATAATTTTCGATGCTGCCATGGCGATCGATGTGATCGGGCGTGACATTCAGGAGAATTCCGACGCTCGGATCCAGCGAGGGCGTCAGATCGATCTGATAGGACGACATCTCGATCACATGCACGCGGCCGGCGCGCGGCGGCTCAAGCGACAGGATCGCCGTGCCGATATTGCCGCCCATCTGGGTATCGAAGCCGGCTTCGCGCATCAGATGAGCGATCAGCGCCGTGGTCGTCGATTTGCCGTTGGTCCCGGTGATGGCGATGAACGGCGCATCGGGCGAGTGTCGGCGGCGCTCACGGCAAAACAGTTCGACGTCGCCGATCACCTCAACGCCGGCTTGGCGCGCGGCCAGTACGGTCCAGTGCGGCACCGGATGCGTCAGCGGCACGCCGGGGGTGAGAACCAGTGCCGCGAAATGCGCCCAGGACACGGTGCGCAGATCGGCCGTCATGAAACCGGCGCGCACGGCGTCCGCCATCCTATCCGGACTGTCGTCGCAGGCGATGACTTCGGCGCCGCCGGCCTTGAGGGCATGACACGAGGCAAGGCCGGAGCCGCCGAGGCCGAACACGGCAACGGTCTTGCCGGCGAATGACGTGACGGGGATCACGCGCTCACCGCAATTTCAGGGTTGAGAGGCCGACCAGCGCCAGCATCACCGAAATCAGCCAGAAGCGGATCACGATTTGCGGCTCGGTCCAGCCCTTCTGCTCGAAATGGTGATGGATCGGTGCCATCCGGAACACGCGCTTGCCGGTGAGCTTGAACGACGCGACCTGCACGATGACAGACACGGCTTCGAGAACGAACAGGCCGCCAATCACCGCGAGGACAATCTCGTGCTTCACCGCCACCGCGATCGAGCCAAGCATGCCGCCGAGCGCGAGCGAGCCGGTATCGCCCATGAAGATCGACGCCGGCGGGGCGTTAAACCAGAGGAAGCCAAGGCCAGCGCCGAGCACCGCCCCGCATAAGACGGCCAATTCGCCGGTGCCAGCAATGTAATTGATCTGCAGATAATCGGCGAACACAGCGTTGCCGACGAGATAGGCGATCAGGCCGAAACTTGCGGAAGCAATCATGACGGGCACGATGGCCAGGCCATCGAGACCGTCGGTCAGATTCACTGCATTGCCGGCGCCGACGATAATGAAGGCGCCGAACACGACGAAGAACCAGCCGAACTTGACGATGACGTCCTTGAAGAATGGCAGCACCAGCGAACTCGACAGCGGATCGCGACCGAGGCGCACAAATGCATAGCAGGCGGCGCCGGCGATGATGAATTCGATCAGGAGGCGGGTGCGACCGGCAAAACCCTTGTGGCTCTGTTTGGTGACCTTCAGATAGTCGTCATAGAAACCGACGAAGCCGAAACCGAGCGTCACTGCCAGTACGATCCAGACATAGGGATTGCGCGGATTGGCCCACAGCAGCGTCGACACCACGAGGCCGGACAGGATCATCAGCCCGCCCATGGTAGGCGTGCCGACCTTCACCAGATGCGACTGCGGGCCGTCGGAGCGGATCGGCTGGCCCTTGCCCTGCCGCAGACGCAGGTTGTCGATGATCCAAGGCCCGAACAGGAACACGAACAATGCGCCGGTAACCACCGCGCCGCCGGTGCGGAAGGTGATGTAGCGGAACACATTAAAGACCGGGAAGGTGCCCGCGAAATCGATCAGCCAATAGAACATTCAGCCTGCCTTATTCCGCAGCGTCGTCGCGCGCGGCGTTACCGGGAAAGCGTTTGGTCAGCGCGGCGACAATCAGTCCCATCTTGGAGCCCTTGGAGCCCTTGACCAAAACAGCATCGCCGGCCCGGATCGCGCCCACGACCTGTGATTCGAGCGCCTTTGCATCCCCGGCATAACCGCCTCGCTTGCCAGAGGGAAGGGCATCCCACAGGTTGCGCATCAGGGGGCCACAGCAAAATACCAGATCGATCGCGTTGGAGGTCACAGCCTCCAACAGGCCGGCATGCAATTCGCCGCCGCGCGGGCCGAGTTCGAGCATATCGCCGAGCACCGCGATCCGCCGCCCCTGCCCGTCGATGCCCGCAGAGCCGAGCACATTGAGCGCCGCGGAGGTCGAGGCCGGGTTGGCGTTGAACGTCTCGTCGATTAGCAGCGCTTCACCGCCCGCGACCTCCAGCATCTGGCGCACGCCGCGGCCTTCGGCCGGCGCGACTTGCGACAGGGTCAGGGCGGCATGGGCAAGATCGGCGCCCATCAAGGACGCAGTCGCCAACACCGCCAGGGAGTTCATGGCCATATGGCGGCCCGGCATGCCGAATTTATAGGTGATATCCTGACCGAGCACATCGGCATGGACGGCGGAGCATGTCGGTTGCAGCGCAATGTCGATCAGGCGTGCGTCGGCCTTGGTATCGGCGCCAAACGACACGATGCGCGCTATGCCGGCTTTCTTCGCGCTCTTCTGCAGCCGCGCAAACTGATGATTGTCGCGATTGAGAATGGCGACGCCATCCGGCTCGACCCCAAGAAAAATTTCAGCCTTGGCATCGGCAATGGCCTCAACGCCGGAAAAGAATTCCAGGTGTACGGGCTCGACGGTGGTGATCACGGCGTAATGCGGACGTACCATTTTGACCAGCGGCTCGATCTCGCCCGCATGGTTCATGCCGATCTCAAAGATCGCGAAGCGAACATCGGCGGGACAGCGCGCCAAGGTCAGCGGAACACCCCAGTGATTGTTGAAGGACGCCACGGACGCATGGGTCGCGCCCTGCGCGGACAAAACGCGCAACAAAGCTTCCTTGGTCGAGGTCTTGCCGACCGAGCCGGTCACCGCAACGATACGTGCCCCCAGCCGCGCGCGCGCGGCGATCCCGAGAGCAACGAGGCCGTCGAGCACATCCTCGACCACCAGCAGCCGCGCATCGGCACCGAAATCCTCGCATTGCGCAGCTTCCACCACCGCCAGCGCGGCGCCGTTCTTGAGTGCGGCATCAACGAAAGCGTGGCCGTCATGCACGTCGCCTGTGATGGCGAAATAGGCCTCGCCGGGCTTGATGGTGCGGCTGTCGATGGAGATGCCCGTGACGCCGGCCGGAAGATCGCCGTGCATCTCCGCCCCCATCGCCTCTGCCATTGCAGCCGGTGTCCAGAGAAAGTCGGTCATCATGTCCTCTCGGCGAGCGCCGCCGCCGCGGCCTCGTGATCGCTGAACGGCAACGTCTGGCCACCGACGATCTGGCCGGTCTCGTGGCCCTTGCCGGCGATCAGCAGCGCATCGCCGGGCGCGAGCCCCTGCACCGCCACGCGAATGGCTTCGGCGCGATCGCCGATCTCGGTCGCGCCCTTTGCAGCGGCGAGAATGGCAGCGCGGATCGTCGCGGCGTCTTCGCTGCGCGGATTATCGTCGGTCACGATGACGGTATCGGCATTCGCGGCCGCAATCTCGCCCATCAACGGGCGCTTGCCGGCATCGCGATCGCCGCCGGCGCCGAACACGACGACGAGCTTGCGCTTCGCATACGGGCGCAGTGCCTGCAGCGCCTTGGCGAGAGCGTCCGGCTTGTGCGCGTAATCGACGAACACCGGCGCGCCATGGCGATCGCCGACACGTTCCAGACGCCCCTTGGCGCCTTCGAGATGGGCGAGCGCGGCGAAGGCCGCAGCTGCGTCGCCGCCGGTGCCAATGACGAGGCCTGCCGCGACCAGCGCATTCTCGATCTGGAATTCGCCGACCAGCGGAAGACGCACAGCGTAAGTCTTGCCGCGATGTTCGAGCTCGAGCAACTGTTCAAAGCCATCGATCGCGGCCTTCACCAGGCGAATGCCCTCGCCTGCGCCATCGCCGCCACGTCCCACCGTCATCACATGCAGGTTTCGCGTACGCGCTGCCGCGATCACGTCTGCCGAGCAATCATGATCGGCGACGATCACAGCCGCACCACCGTCGGCAACCAGATCGCGGAACAGGCGCAGCTTGGCATTGAGGTAGTGCGCGACATCAGGATGATAATCCATGTGATCGCGCGACAGGTTGGTGAAGCCGGCCGCCGACACCCGTACGCCATCGAGTCTGAACTGATCAAGACCATGCGATGATGCTTCGAGGGCGAGATGGGTCACGCCCTCCCCTGCGATCTCATCGATCTGCCGATGCAGTGAAATCGGATCGGGCGTGGTCAGCGAGCCGTAGACAGTGCGCTTCGGTGAAACCAGCCCGATGGTCCCGATGCTGGCGGAGGCATGACCGAGCCGTTGCCAGATCTCGCGCGTGAAGGATGCGACCGACGTCTTGCCGGACGTTCCCGTCACTGCTGCGATCACCTGAGGCTGGCGCGGATACAGCTTTGCCGCCGCCTGTGCCAACGCGCGGCGCGGATTGCCCAGCTTGACGAAAGGCACCGCAAGACCTTCCGCTTCTTGCTCGCCCGCCACAGCGACCGCGCCCGACGCGACTGCCTGCGCAATGAAGCGCGCCCCGTCGGTTTTGGCACCCAGCAGCGCGAAGAACAGATCGCCCGGTTGCACACTGCGACTGTCCACGGCAAGGCCGGAGATGGCGATATCCGCAACCTGCGGCGCCATCACGGCATCACTGCTGAAAAGGTCGCGTAGTTTCATGCTGCTCCGGCGGGACCAATAAAGCGATCGGTGTCGCGGCGTCACGCAAACCGCATTTTATGTCCGCTGTAAAGCGCGGATGCGGCGTTACTGAGTTACCCTGGATGTCGCAAGAATAAGGCGATCAGCGGGCGCCAGATCAAATCGCGGCTCCAGCCCGAGCAGCGGCGCGATCCGGGCGATCACCGCACCGCCTGTCGGCACCGCATTCCAGCCCGAGGTGATGAAGCCATGGGTTTCCGGCAGCGCCTTCGGCTCGTCGATCATGACCAGCACCTGGTATTGCGGATTGTCCATCGGCAGCACCGCGGTGAACGAGTTCAGCACCTGCTTCTTCGAATAGCGGCCATTGACGACTTTTTCCGAGGTGCCGGTCTTGCCGCCGAGATAGTAACCCTTGGCCTTAGCTTCCGCCTGCCGCGCGGAGCCGACCTCGGCATTGAGGCGCATCATATAACGAACCTTGTCGCTCGTTTCCTTCTTGATGACGCGCTTGGCGACCGCAAGTGCTTCTTCTTCCGTGCGCTTCATGAAGGTCGGTGGAATGAGATTGCCGCCGTTGACCATGGCATTCACGGCCATCACGGCCTGGAGCGGCGCCACCGCAATGCCGTGTCCGAACGAGATGGTGATGGTGTTGAGGTCACCCCAGCGTTTCGGCACGATCGGCATGGCGCTTTCGGGCAGTTCCGTCCGCAGGCGGTCGAGCTGTCCGACCTTTTTCAGGAACGCCTTATGCGCCTCGACACCCTGGCCCAGCGCGATCTTTGCGGCGCCGACATTCGACGAATAGGTGAACACTTCGGCGAGTGAGATCGGGCGCGGCACCGGGTGGGTGTCGTGGATCTTGAACCTGCCATAGCTGAGCGGATAGCGCGCATCGAACATGGTGTTGAGATTGACCTTGCCCGAGTCCAGCGCCATCGCCAGCGTCAGCGTCTTGAACGTCGATCCCATTTCGTAGACGCCGGTGGTCAGGCGATTAATCCGATCGGGATCATGCACTTCCCGGGGATTGTTGGGATCGAAATCCGGCAGTGACACCATGGCGACGATTTCGCCGGTGCGGATGTTGGAGACGAGACCGGACGCCGCCTTGGCGCTGAACTTTGCTTTGGCTTTCAGCAATTCGTCGCGAAGCGCGTGTTCGACACGCACATCGAGGGCGAGTTCGACCGGGGTCTGCATGCGGTCCGACGCGAAGCCGGCGCGGTGCAGATCGGCAAGACCGTTGTTGTCGAGCCACTTCTCGATGCCGGCGATGCCCTGGTTGTCGATATTGGTCAGGCCAATCACATGCGACACCGTCGATCCGTTCGGATAGACGCGCTTGTTCTCGCGCAGGAATCCGATGCCGGGAATGCCGAGCCGATGGATGTCGCGCTGCTGCTGCTGCGTGATATCGCGCTTAAGCCACGCAAAGCCCTTGCGGCTGTTGATGCGCTCACGCACTTCCGCACCATCGAGATCAGGCAGCGCGCCGGTGAGCAGCTCCGCCGCCTCGTCCTTGTCGATGATCCGGCGCGGCTCGGAGAACAGTGACGGCGACTTCACGTCGGTGGCAAGGATGGTGCCGTTGCGATCGAGAATATCGGGACGCGCGGTCGCGATGGCATCGCGCGAGGCACGACGTTCTGCATGGGTATCGCCATTGACGGCGAACATCACCAGCCGCACGGCGATGATGCCATAGACACCGCCGAAAGCGAGCATCGCCAGGCCGACACGGGCGCGCGCTTTGGCGGCACGGTCGGTGTTCTTGCCGTACAGCAGCGTGCGGATCAAACGCTGCTGCCACGGCTCCGGCGGTCGCTCGCTAGTCTTATTCGCAGGCGCCTGTGCGGTCATTGCTGAGCCTCCGGCGCGGGGATCGATCCGGTCACGGCAATGTCGGGATCGATGGTGTTGAGCATGGCGCCGATCGGATCGGGCGTGCCCGGCCTTGCGAAGCTCGGCGGGCGATCGGGAAGGTTCTTCAGATTGTCGAATTGCTGCGCCGTCATCGGCTGCAGCTTCAGATGACGCTCGGCGAGGCCCTGCAAGCGCATCGGCGCATCGAGTTTGGCCCATTCGGCACGCAATGTCGCAATGGCGTCGCGCTGCTCGCGGATGTCGGCATGCAGGCGCAGCACCCTTTCGGTGCGCACAGTCGATTCCATCTTGATGCGATAGACATAGGCCGCAGCGAAAACCAGTACGGCGATGACGAAGAGATGGATGATGCGCATGCTCAGCCTCCCCGCATCACGGATGCGAGCGTCGGCCAGCCCGGCAGTGGACCGGCAGCCTGCGCGGGCGCGTCGGTGCGCTCGGCGCCACGCAGCTTCGCGGAGCGCGCGCGCGGATTGGCTCTGGTTTCGTCATCGCCGGCGATGATCGGACGCTTGTTCACGATCGTGAAGCGCGGTGCCGACTGCGCGACCTCCGGCAGATGACGCGACCCGCCGCCGGTCTTGCTGCGCTCGGTAATAAAATTCTTGACGATGCGGTCTTCCAGAGAGTGAAACGAAACCACCGAGAGACGACCACCGGGTTTCAGCACGCGTTCGGCCGCCTCGAGTGCCATATGCAATTCGTCCAACTCTTCATTGACGAAGATGCGCAGCGCCTGAAAAGTGCGCGTCGCCGGGTGGATCTCGCCGGGCTTCGCCCACACGACCTTGGAAACGATATCGACGAGTTGCTTGGTGGTGGTGATCGCGGCTTCTTTTCGGGCAGCCACGATTTCGCGGGCAACGCCGCGCGAGTGACGCTCCTCGCCAAAGATATAGATGATGTTGGCGAGGTCGGCTTCCGATGCCTTGGCCACTACATCCGCAGCACTCGGTCCGTGCTGGCTCATGCGCATGTCGAGCGGGCCATCAAAGCGGAACGAGAAGCCACGCTCGGCCTGATCGATCTGCATCGAAGAGACGCCGACATCCATCACCACGCCATCGACCAGCGGCGCGCCCTGCGCTTCGCAGAGATCGGCGAGGTTGGAGAAGCGATCTTCGACCAGCGTGAGGCGACCGGCGGAGGATGCCACCAGATCGGCACCGCCCGCGATCGCGGTGCTGTCGCGATCGATCGCAATCACCCGTGTGCCTTCGCTCGCCAGGATCATGCGCGAATAGCCGCCCGCCCCGAAAGTCGCATCCACATAGACGCCACCGGCGCGCGGAGACAGCATCTCCACGGCTTGCGGGCCGAGCACGGAGATATGCCTTGTATCGGTCATACGCGCACGCGAACGGGCAACGGGTTCCGTTCCTTCACTGCGAGACGCCACACCTATCCGGACTCCGACGGGCCAATGGCATCTCAAATTTCGGCGCGAGACGCGGCTCATCCGCGGCATCGTGCATTCGTGAGTCCGCCTCGGCGCTTCGCCCGCGTGATCCGACGGGGCGCGTTGTCGTCCGCATGGAATGTGCAGAAAGGCCATGGGATGAGCGTCAAAGTGGAACTCGCACCGAACCAAACGAGCACGGTGTTTCAAACTTCAGTAACGTCTTTTAGCGTTAAGAAAGTGTTGAAGACGCCCGAACGGTTCAATTCAATTCGCAGCGCAGAGGTTGTATCGTAGGGCAGGCGATCGCGCGCAGAGCGATGAAATAAAACGGTAAAACCGGGCTGCGGTCGTTGCGCAGCGCGACGTCGAGCGGAATAGTAGGTCCCCTTGCTTGAGACAAGCTGCGCCGATGTTGTGGAGATCAGACGAGATTGCCCGGACCTGAGACCAAGCGCCAACGCCCGCTGCCGATCCCGAACGGGGTCGCGGACCTGCCGACCTTCACGCCGGATTCCTCCGTCGTATCGGACGTGATTCCGTCCCCAAACTACGGCGATCGGAACAATGGGCTCGTGCCCGACATGATCGTTCTGCACTATACCGGCATGCCCGATGCCGAAGGTGCGATCGCCCGACTCTGCAGCGACGGCACCGACGTGTCTGCCCATTACATCGTGCTCGAGGA